>NZ_RZSA01000787.1:0-3218 GCF_003998075.1 Mesorhizobium sp. M2A.F.Ca.ET.037.01.1.1
CTTACATAGAGAGCTGAAACAGGCGCAGGCGGCGCTCGATGCAGACCCTTCGGACGAAAACTTCCGGCATCTCGTCGAGATTCAAGCGCAATTCAACGATGTGCAGGCAACGGAAGCGCTGATCGAAGGGTTCGGCGTTTCATCGGGCAGGGTTGGCCGCGTTTAGGGCCGAACACCACCCATTGGAAGTGAGTGGAAATGCGCAGCGCGTCGAATCGACGCCTCTAAGCGGGTAATTGATTCGCTTTTTTCATGCGAATCATGCCAGAGGCGCTTGACCTTCTGGCAGATTGGCGGAATCAGGACGATTCGAAACGTTAACCGTGCCCCGGCGTCGGCGGGAAATTTGAGCGATGTGAGGTGCCGGTGACGGCTGGACAGGCAAAACGCCTGCTCCAGATATCAGGGTTAATCTGGACTTAATGCATGTCGCCCAAAAGTGAAAACCGGTTTGGGGCAAACGAGATGCACAAAACAAAAGAGATGACGCGGTTGCCGGGCCGGTAAAAAGCATTCCGGTACGAGCACATCCGGCGTAACCGGTCCGACAGTTTACGCGGCCTCGATATTGGGCCGCTTGGAGACGACAAAGAATGGCGACAAAGGAAAAGGAAGAGGTCGAGACCGAACGCGAAGGCGCCACCGATGGCCCTCTGCTCGACCTTTCCGACGATGCTGTCAAGAAGATGATCAAGGCCGCGAAGAAACGCGGCTATGTCACGCTCGACGAATTGAACGCGGTGCTGCCCTCGGAAGAGACGGATCCGGACCGCATCGAAGACATCAATGCGATGCTCAGCGACATGGGCATCAACGTCGTTGAGGATGACGAGCAGGGCGAAGAGGCCGAGGCCGAGCCCGCCGGCGACAGCGAGGAAGACGCCAACGAGCTTGCCGAGCAGACCGGCACCGCCGTTGCCGCCACGACCACCAAGAAAGAGCCGACCGATCGCACCGACGATCCGGTGCGCATGTACCTGCGCGAGATGGGCTCGGTCGAGCTTCTGTCGCGCGAGGGCGAAATCGCCATTGCCAAGCGTATCGAGGCCGGCCGCGAAACGATGATCGCGGGTCTGTGCGAAAGCCCGCTGACCTTCCAGGCCATCATCATCTGGCGCGACGAGCTCAACGAATCGAAGATCCTGCTGCGCGAGATCATCGACCTCGAGGCGACCTATGCCGGCCCGGAGGCCAAGCAGGCACCGGTGGTCGAACGTGTCGAGGAATCGCCCAAGCCGGACGAGAAGCCGCGCGGCCGCGCGGCGGCACGCGAGGAAGAAGACGACATCACCAATGTCGGCGGAGACACGCGCGGGCTGGAGGAAGAGGAAGACGACGAGGACGAGGCCAGCCTGTCGCTGGCCGCGATGGAAGCGGAACTGCGCCCGCAGGTGATGGAGACGCTCGACGTCATCGCGGACACCTACAAGAAGCTGCGCAAGCTGCAGGACCAGCAGGTCGAGAATCGTCTCGCCGCCGCCGGCACGCTGTCGCCCAGCCAGGACCGCAGGCTCAAGGAGCTGAAGGACCAGCTGATCAAGGCGGTGAAGTCGCTGTCGCTCAACGCGGCGCGCATCGAGGCGCTGGTCGAGCAGCTCTACGACATCAACAAGCGCCTGGTGCAGAACGAGGGCAAGCTTCTGCGGCTCGCCGAGAGCTATGGCGTGCGCCGCGAGGAATTCCTCAAGGAATATCAGGGCTCGGAGCTCGATCCGAACTGGACCCGCTCGATCGCCAATTTGACTTCGCGCGGTTGGAAGGAATTCACCAAGAACGAGAAGGACACGATCAAGGAGCTGCGCGCCGAGATCCAGAACCTCGCCACCGAAACGGCGATCTCGATCCTGGAATTCCGCAAGATCGTGAACCAGGTGCAGAAGGGCGAGCGCGAGGCTGCGATCGCCAAGAAGGAAATGGTCGAGGCGAACCTGCGCCTCGTCATCTCCATCGCCAAGAAATACACCAACCGCGGCCTGCAGTTCCTGGACCTCATCCAGGAAGGCAATATCGGCCTGATGAAGGCGGTCGATAAGTTCGAATATCGTCGCGGCTACAAGTTCTCGACCTACGCCACCTGGTGGATCCGGCAGGCCATCACCCGCTCGATCGCCGACCAGGCGCGCACCATCCGCATTCCGGTGCACATGATCGAGACGATCAACAAGATCGTTCGCACCTCGCGCCAGATGCTGCACGAGATCGGCCGCGAGCCGACGCCGGAGGAACTGGCGGAAAAGCTAGCCATGCCGCTGGAAAAGGTGCGCAAGGTCTTGAAGATCGCCAAGGAGCCGATCTCGCTCGAAACGCCTGTGGGCGACGAGGAGGATTCGCATCTCGGCGACTTCATCGAGGACAAGATGGCGATCCTGCCGATCGACGCCGCGATCCAGGCCAATCTGCGCGAGACGACGACGCGGGTGCTTGCCTCGCTGACGCCGCGCGAGGAACGCGTGTTGCGCATGCGCTTCGGCATCGGCATGAACACCGACCACACGCTGGAGGAAGTCGGCCAGCAGTTCTCGGTGACGCGCGAGCGCATCCGCCAGATCGAAGCCAAGGCGCTGCGCAAGCTCAAGCATCCGAGCCGGTCGCGGAAGCTCAGAAGTTTCCTCGACAGCTGATCCGCAGGTCAGACAAGCAAATCCAAAGGGCGCCTCGGGCGCCCTTTGGCGTTTCCGGCCCCTCATGCCGCCTTGCCGCACCTGCCCGACAGGAGGATAATTCCGTTGCCGGATGCATTTGTGGGCGACAAGCCGGATGCCCGCCCCGGCGCCGGTCGTACGGCGTCGCGCTCCGTGGCTCCCGGTGGGAGGTATGCCATGACAACCTACATCGTGCTTATCAACTGGACCGAGCTGGGCGCCAGGAATGTGCGGGAGTCGCCAAAGCGGCTCGATGCCGCCAAGAAGCTGCTGGGCGAAATGGGCGGATCGTTCAAGTCTTTCTACCTGACGATGGGCGAATGCGACATGGTCGCCATCGTCGAAGCCCCGGACGATGCGGTGCTCGCCCGCTTCGCGCTGCTGCTGTCGTCTGGCGGTAACGTCAAGACGCGGACGATGAAGGCGTTCCCGGAATTCGCCTATCGCGAGATCATCAGTTCGCTGGGGTAGGAGGCGGGCTGAAGCCGGGACCGGCGCGGCTGTTGCGAAGCCGCGCCGCATTGCCGATAGTCGCACCATGCCCAAGCCTTTGCTGACCGTCTGGTACAACACGCG
>NZ_RZSA01000788.1:0-3205 GCF_003998075.1 Mesorhizobium sp. M2A.F.Ca.ET.037.01.1.1
TCGCCAGGCGACGGCACGTTGGTGAACAGCGACGCGATCGTCGTCGAACCGAAGGCGAACGCCGTGCCGTCGACGTCGGTGTCGGACTGCACCCCGGCGGTCTCGTCGTGGCGCACCGATGCCGTGCCGCTCGTCACGGCCGTGATTGTCGGCCCGTCATCGTCGAACTTGACGAGCAGGCCGATGTCGTTGCCGGAGTCGGTGGCGGTGTCGCCGTCGCCGTCGGTACGGGTGACGCTCATCTGCACTGCGCCCGACGCCAGCGTGATTGTCTCATCGTACGAGGCGCCGCCGGTCGGATGCTTCAACGACAGATACTGGGCGAGGAAGACCTCGCCTGTGGTCGCGTTCGTCGCCAGCGCGAAAGCCACCGTACCGGCGGGATCGGCGGTGTCACCTCCCGTGTTCTCGGTGCCGACCCTGCCGAGAATCAGGCCTGCGGCGCTGCCAGTGCCGTTGTACAAGAAGATTTTAGTGCCCGCGGTTGTCTCGACCCCCGAGTCGGTGCCGTTGTTGACGCTTAACGCATAGCTGAGTTCCTGCGCCGCCGGCCCATCGGCCCCGGCGCTGCCCGTCACGGTCAGCAGCGAAGCGGTGCTGCGGGCGAAGCCGATTGCGCCGGTACCTGCCACATCCGGATCGTCGCCAGGCGACGGCACGTTGGTGAACAGCGACGCGATCGTCGTCGAACCGAAGGCGAACGCCGTGCCGTCGACGTCGGTGTCGGACTGCACCCCGGCGGTCTCGTCGTGGCGCACCGATGCCGTGCTCGCGACCGCGGTGATCGACGGCCCGTCATCGTCGAACTGGAGTTGCGTGCCGGCAAACTCGCTCGCGCCCGTGCTGCTCAAGATCGTGAATCCGCCGATGTCGAGGGTGATGTTCGAACCCGGCCCCTTCGTCGGTTGAACGTTTTCGATCAGCACCCGAGTGTGGGCGCTGGTGGTGGTGTAGGAGACGACATCCCCGTTCTTGACACCCGAGATGACCGCCGTATCGCCGCTGAGATTTGCAGCGACCACAGCGCCATTGATCTTGACCTCTGTGATGTTGACCGTGACGTCATCAGCAAATCCCTCGACAAAACCTGTACCTGTTTCGCCCGCGGCGCCGTTTGGATCATTGAAGGCGGTAATCTTGACTGTGACTGTGTTACCGGTCGGGTTGACCTGAGCGACCGTGAACGAGGCCGCGGTGACGCCTGAGGTATAGCCGCTAAACTGGATGTTGCTTTCGTGGTCGGCCTCCGTTGAGTCGAGACCTTGGGGCGGGTGCGGATCTTGTTGTGGGGCTACCGTGAAATCTTCGGCCGGATTGTCGACGAAAGTGAAACTTAGGCCATTGCCCGGCCCGAGATGCTGGCCGTTCACTCCAACAGTCGCGTGGGGTCCGGCCTGGCTGCTGCTGACTGTGTCGCCAGTATGGTCATTGTCCTCGGTGTTCGGGTCGGGGGCACGCCCGGTCACCACGATGCCCGAGGTGCTGACGCCCGCGGGATTGTTGCCGAACATCATGAACTCGTTGGCGCCCGATGGCGCATTGTCGAAGGAGAAGGTCGTTTGCTGGGTTGCCGCGACCTTGAGCTTATTGTCGAGATTGACAGTGAAATCGAAATCGTTGGTAGTGTCCGGGTGCTTCAGCGGCTCGAAGAGTGCGATCCAGAACTTGCCGCCAGTGATTAGGGAATTGGTCGTGGTCTCTTCGACGTAGATCGCAAATACGATGGCGCCGCTCGGATCCGCCACCCCTCCGACGGTGCCCTCCCGGCCGAGGACGACGTTGTCGTTGTTGGGGTCGGCGTAGAGGAAGATCTCTCTGCCCTCGAGGGTGAAAAGCCCGCTGGCGTCCCCGTTGAGCGCACCGTTGGTCGGATCGACGAAGCCGAGGCCATTGACGGTAAAGCCAGAGTCAGGCGTGACGGACAGATCATCGCCCCCTCCGCCAGCGACCTGAATCGCATTCGCGAGGTTGGCTCCCGCGTTGCTGAACGCTGTCGAGACATTCGACGGCACGTCGACTAGCGCGATATCGCTATCCTGCGGGCTAGCCGTTTCGTCGATTTTCGTGCTTCCGAAAACATTGATGGTCAGTGCCATTGCGATTCTCCCTGGTTTCAATGCGGCTGGCGCTGTAATCGGCCCAACGCCCGGCAACCGGCCGCACGGACGCACATCCGCCGGCCGGAGCCGGCGCTGCGCGCCATCGTTAAAAGGAAACTGGAGTTCTGGATTGACTCACGGGGTAGAGGGTGTGGGAGGGGCCGTCGCTACGCCTCCATCCATGCCCCGTCAGGCAATTCTGGGCGGATGCGTCCTATGCGCATCGGTGACCCACCAACGGCGGGCACCAAGGATCGACAATGAGGGCATACTCAACCCCGCCCCTCTTCAACAGGCATTGACTGCCTGTACGCCTCCCGCTCAAAAACATGAGCACGAAAACTTTACGCTTATTTGTGGAAAGTTCAAATCGGACTGTTGCCTTTTAACAAAAGGTGTGAATCAGGAAATGGTCCCTTCATGCAGGGGACTTTTGTCCCTCTCCCTCGAACCATTTGAAATCAAACGAGAATACAGCCAATCAAATCAAGGGGTTTGATTGTGACACCTGCATTGGCAATGAAATAGGTCTAATGCAGACGAAAATCGCCAGCAGGGTTCATAGGTTTGGCGTGTGCAATCGTGTGCACGCGGGCGGCGGCTCTATGGCTCGCTAGAGGGACTGGACAGTTCATTGTCGACCTTATTGGCCCAGTCGATGGGCAACTCGCGGTGAGGCATCGCCTGGGTTGAAGTTTCCGCGCCTCGCCTCATCCCAAATTGCGGGTGCATGTTCGACTCATGGCAAGCGCCCCAGACGAAAACCTTGGCGCTCTTGATCCATGATACTTGCCCGGTGGCGTAGGCCTCTTGAAGCGCGCCAGGACGATCGGAGCCATTGGGTAACACCGCGCCAGCTCGGCGGCGCGGGCGCCCAAGGCTGGCAAGAATTCAGCGTCGACCAGTATGAGGCAGACGGGCTGCAGGAATATCGCGCAGCGGCTTCCATGCTCGCGGCCTGCTCCACGAGGGAAATTGCCTCTCGATTGCGTCCACTATGGCCGCCCCTTTTTTGCAGAACTTGGCGCACACAACCTTGTCGGGCCGCTTGCGCAGACTTCCTTGACCCGGGTGTGAGGCGGCCCGGCGCCTGTGGCGCGTTGGGG
>NZ_RZSA01000789.1:0-3197 GCF_003998075.1 Mesorhizobium sp. M2A.F.Ca.ET.037.01.1.1
GAGCCGGGGCAATCGACGAAGGTGATCTGCTCGCCCATGAAATCGGTGGTGGCGAAGGTGGCCTCGACGCTCATGGCGTGGGCGCGGGCTTCGGGCGAATGATCGGAGACGGTGTTGCCCGATGAAACGGGTGATTGGCGGGGTATCGCGCCCGTGCGGGCGAGGATTGCTTCGAGAAGTGTCGTCTTACCGCTTGCAAAGGGACCGACTATGGCGATGCATTTCGGTCCCGTGCGTCGTCCTCCGGCGCGAGTACCCATGGCTGACCTCCACTCAGGCGTTTCCCAAGAGAGCGATCAGCAAAAGTGGAAACCGGTTTTTGCTCCGATCGCACCCTGTGCAGAGCGGCGGCCGGCCTGTTCGGCCGTCGCGGGTGGGGTTTATCCACCCCTTCCCAAGGCCATCGTCACACGGGTTCGCCGGGAGGGCAAGAAAAATAGGATTTTCGCCGGCTTGGGTTTGTCAGGCCGTGAGGGCGAGCGGCTCGCGGCCGGCGACACACAAGGCGCTTGCCTTGTCGCGTGGCGCTGGCTTGCCGAAGAAATAGCCCTGGAAGCGGCTGCATCCGGCCGTTCGGGCGAGGCTGAATTCCTGCTCGGTCTCGACGCCTTCCGCGACGATGGCGATCTCCTGGATGCGAGCGATCTGGGCAAGCGCCGAGACGAAGATCTGCGCCACCTGGTCATGGGCGAGGCTGCGGATATAGGAGCGGTCGATCTTGACGCTGTCGATGGGCAGCGACTTCAGATAGTTAAAACCGCAATGTCCAGTGCCGAAGTCGTCGAGCGCGATGGGAAGCCGAGGCCGCGCAGCGCCTCCAGGCGCCTCAGCACCTCCGGCGTCGCGGCCGTCGCCACCGTCTCGGTGATCTCGATGATGAATTGCGAGGCGGACCGGCCGGTTTCGCGCAGGATCCTATCGCACATCGTCACGATCTCGTCGCGCTTCAGCTGCTCGCCGGAGACGTTGATCGAGATGCGCCGTCCGGGAAAATGCCCGATATCGGTACAGGCGCGCTTGAAGACCCATTCGCCGATCATGTCGATCAGCGTCGAGCGCTCGGCGATCGGGATGAATTCCGCCGGCGAGATCAAGCCGCGCACGGGATGGCGCCAGCGGATCAATCCCTCCAGCGCGTCGACCGAGCCGTCGGGATCGACGATCGGCTGGTAGTGCAGTTCCAGCTCGCCGAGATAGATCGCGGCGCGCAGCTCGCGTTCCACCAGCCGGCGATAGCGTTTGTCCGACAGCATCTCCTCGTCGAAGACGGTGACGCGGCCGCGGCCGCCTGCCTTGCTTTCGTAGAGCGCAAGGTCGGCCAGCAGCATCAACTCAGCACCGTTCGAGGCATGCAGCGGCGCAAGCGCGACCCCCACCGAGATCGACAGCGGAATGATCTTGCCTTCATGTCTTTTGCCGGCCCGCATCGCATCGAGCAGCCGGCGCACGTCCTTGTTGATGACGGCGACGTCGCCATGCGGAACCATGACGCCGAACTCGTCGCCGCCGAGCCGGCCGATGGCGCCGTCCTCGAAGATGCGCTGCGTTTCGCTGACAAGATGCGCCAGCGCCAGGTCGCCGAACTGATGGCCGAACGTGTCGTTGAGCTGCTTGAAATGATCGAGGTCGATCAGAAGCAGGCTTGCCTGGCGACGGTTGCGCAAGCCGCCCAGCCGGTCGCGCAGCGCTTCGATGAAATAGCGCCGGGTCATGGCGCCGGTCATGGCATCGATGGTGAGAAAGCGGTGCTTCTCGGCTTCGGCATCCTCCGCCGATTGCAGGCGCTGGACGACGCTCGAGCGCATATACATCAAGACCAGAAGCGCCATCAGGGTCGATGCTGCCGACATCGTCAGCGCGCCGGCGCGGGAAGCGTTCTCCGTCAGCGCGAAAGCCGCGAGCCCGGTGGCTGCGATGCTCATCACGAGCAGAGCCTGGATGCCGCGATAGATACGGCCGCTATGATCCTTGATTGTCGCCAAGATACTCATGTCCGCGCCCCCACAGCACGCGCCATCGCTAGAACCTCAGCCGTTAACAAACGCTGAGCGCGGCGATCGTCTTGACCTGTTCTCTGGCGGCTGGATCGAGGCGGCGATTTTATGGTTAAAAAGCAATGACTTATGACGGTATTGAGACATTCTAAAATAGAAAATGCTAGTGCCTGAGCGCGCAACCGGAGCTGCCGCGCCGGCAACATCCCAAAGCCGTTGCAATGGCCTCTCCGCAGGAGGAGACTGCTCCACGAGAGGCCGAGCGCGGCCCCTTGTTCAACCAACGAGTTCGAGGATCTGAACGATGAAGATCATTGCGTGCGGCAGCGTGCCGACGATCATCGCGCCGGAGGCCTATTTCACCGGGCGGGTGCTGCAGACGCCGATTATCGAGAAAGAAACGCCGGCGCGGCTGAGGGCGACGCTGGTCAGTTTCGAGCCCGGCGCGCGCACTTACTGGCACACGCATCCGCTTGGGCAGACGCTCTATGTCACGGCCGGCGCCGGACTTGCCCAGACCTGGGGCGAGCCGGTCCAGACGATCAGGGCAGGGGACGTCATCTCCTTCGCGCCGGGCGAGAAGCACTGGCATGGCGCGGGATGGAAAACCGCCATGACCCATATCGCCATGCAGGAGGCGATGGACGGCGTCCATGCGGAGTGGCTGGAAGCGGTGACACCGGAGCAATATGGCGGCTGAGACAAGCCTCTGACAAAAAACCCGGCGTGACGCCGGGTTCTTCGCGTTCGGAGCTTCTCGGCCGTTTAGGTCAGCGACGCGGTGAAGCGCTGGATGCGCGTGCAGGCTTCCTCCAGCAAGGTTTCCGAGGTCGCGTAGGAGATGCGGAAATTCGGACCGAGGCCGAAGGCCGAGCCGAACCCCACCGCCACACCTTCGGCGTCGAGCAGTTCCGAGCAGAAGGCTTCGTCGGTGTCGATCACCTTGCCCGACTTCGTCTTCTTGCCGATCAGCTCAGCGCAAGACGGATAGACGTAGAAGGCGCCTTCGGGCGAGGGGCAGGAGATGCCGCGCGCCTGGTTGAGCATCGAGACGACGAGGTCGCGGCGGCCCTGGAAGATCGCCTTGTTCTTCGCGATGAAATCCTGCGGGCCGTTGAGCGCCTCGACGGAGGCCCATTGCGCGATGGTGCAGGCACCCGAGGTCTGCTGGCCCTGGATCATGTCCATCGCCTTGATCAGCGG
>NZ_RZSA01000078.1:0-11756 GCF_003998075.1 Mesorhizobium sp. M2A.F.Ca.ET.037.01.1.1
GGTTAGGACTTCGACGTAATCGGAATCAGCCACGAGGAAGTTTGCCGCCGGCCTGACGCTGCCGTGCGGCGCATAGAGCACCGTCCTAGCCACTTGTTCGGCCTCGAGTTCTGTTCCTGACAAATCGTAAGTTCTCGTCCAGATGTTACCGATTCCGGTCGCGCGCGTCGTTCCTTGTATCTCGACAACGTCTGTTTGGCCGGCCTCTGCAAGGGCTGCTCGCATGGCGCCATCGTACCAGCTGTCGATGATGACAGACAGTTGAAGGGTTGCGAGCCAGGCGTGAAGAACGGTCGGCTCGGCGGGGGCTGCGAATATCTCCGCCATCCACGCTTGGAGAGTCCGACGATGTCGGCGCTGCTCGATAAACTGCGCGACCGACCACATATTGGTGCGAATCCTGGAAGGGGCAGGCGCCCGCTTGTTGAGGGCCGCGGCGACATCTTCAGGGGTGCAAGGTACAGGTGATTCCGGTGGGTTAAGCTGCAGAAGACCAGGACCGAGATAGGGGATCACTCGATCGGCCTTGAGAGCGCCGTTCAGCAGGTCAATCAGTTTTTTGGCAAAACTGCCCCGGACGACGACGAGATGGTCCCAGCTCAGCATCGTGTTCATACGCGTTTCCTCTCCGCCACTGAACCCACCGGCATCAGGCCCCGTCGGAAATCTTCATCGCCTCGACGGTGATCGGCAAACGCGTGTCGCGCGGAAGGTCGGGCAGCATGAGCCGCCAACCGTTCCTGAGCGTCACGGTCCCGCCCCATAAGTCAGCGTTCTCAATCTCGGTGATCGGCTCTTCGAGATCCTTCTTGGGGACATAAGCCGACAAGCCAGTAGCGGTCCTGCGAATCATTACTTTCATCCGGCTGTTCCCCCGTTGGAAATGCCTTCAGCTCCGCAGGGAACCTCGACTTTGTCGAGGCTAATGAGTTCGCGCGCTCGCATGCCGACGACCGTGCCACGATCGATCCATTCGACCGCATAGATGAAGAATTGCTGGAGAAAGGTTCCAATGTCGCGCACGTAGCCTTCGTCGCCCTTCCGCACGAGGTTTTCGCCGATCTCCTTGCCGGGATAGGTGCCGTCGTTTTTTATGTGGCGTATCGCACGGACCCGCTCACCCTGCATGAACCGTGGCGGTCTGCCGATTTCGACCTCCTGTTCGCGTCTGGACCACATGCTGTCCATTCCTTTCTCGAGGCTTTTGTTGTGGTCGCGGGTTGCAGGCGTCGTCGTGCGGCGAACCCGACCGTTTCGGTAGGAATCAAGCGGGAACGCAGGTTTTCGGTACCGGACAGACCGACACGCATTGCTGCGTATCGAAGGCCTCCTTGCATTCGGTGCACTTGTTTGGATCGATCACATAGGCGTCGCCCTTGAACTTGATCGCTTCCGAAGGACATTCGAACTCGCAGGCCCCGCATTGGGTACATTGGGATGCGATGATCTTTAAAGCCATTCTAACTCCTGGTTATCGGACGAGACGGCTCAGGCCGTCGCCGCTAGTGGTCTGATCCCAAACTCTGCCGCGTAAAGTGCGCTGACTGCGGTCTCGATGTAGTCATGGCCATAGGCGTCGGTTACGCGCAGTCCAGCTCGCGAGAGTTGTTCCTTCGGGCGATTTCCGATCTTGGCGCATAGCACTATGTGTATGCCTTCGAGCGCTGCGATGACGCCCTCGAGGATGGCGTCTTCGCCCCCGCCTCCGAGGCAATACCGCTCGACCTTCCGATGCCCGACCAAGCTGATCCCTCTAGGCGAGACTTCATAAACCTGGAATTCCTTCGCGTGGCCGAAGTGTTCGTTGACCCGTCCACCTCCCTTAGTGGCCACCGCAACCAGAAGCGACTTTTCGGAGTCTGTTGCCTTGACCATACCGATGGCCTCGCTCCTCGCCGCCTCATGATCACGGCGCTCGTGTGCGACCACCTGCCGATAGGCCTGACGCTTGCCAGCATCGTAGGCGACATCGTCGGGAATCCCGTCCAGCGTGAATTCCTGGCCACGATCTTCACCGAGCAGGCCGACAGCATCTGCCCGGCACTGCCGGCAGTGGCGCATCAACTTGGCGCCACCTTCAAGTCGATCCTGAAGAGCCATCATCTCCATTGCCGTTGGGCCGCGCTGCCCGATGAGTCCGTAGTGGGTACCGTGCGCCGGGTCCGAAATCAGAGGCATCACGTTGTGCAGAAACGCGCCCCGCTCCCTGACCATTTTGTTCACCTCAAACAGGTGCTGGTCGTTCACTCCAGGAATCATCACCGAGTTGATTTTGGTGAGGATGCCGCGCGCGCTCAGCATCTCCAGGCCCAGCATCTGCCGCGCGTGCAAGATTCGAGCGGCTTCGATGCCGAAGTAGCGGCGATTTTCATAAAAGATCCATGGATAGATCTTCGCGCCGACTTCCGGGTCGACCATGTTGATGGTGACCGTCACGTGATCAACATTCATTTCGGCAAGCTCGGCGACATGGTCCGGCAGCACGAGCCCATTAGTGGAGACGCACAGCTTTATGTCGGGGATTTCCCTGATGACGCGGTCGAGCGTTGCCTTCGTTTTCTCCCAATCGTAACAGGCATCCCCCGGCCCAGCGATGCCAAGAACCGAAAGCTGCGGAACTTTGTTGGCAACGGCGATGACCTTGCGTAGCGCTTGGTCGGGCGTCAACTTCTCAGACACAACACCAGGCCGGCTCTCGTTGGCGCAATCGTATTTGCGATTGCAATAGTTGCACTGGACATTGCAAGCCGGCGCGACCGCCACATGCATACGCGCGAAATAATGATGCGCTTCCTCCGAAAAGCAGGGGTGATCCTTGATCCTTTCCCAAATAGCCGGATCCCCTTCGCCCGGGCTGGTCGGCGACGAGCCGTAGGAGGACGATGCGCAGCCACCGGATTTCGCGGCTGCCAGAAAACCCTCGGATGTCGTGCTAGTCGGCCCCTCAATCGAAACTGTCGGTGAGGACATCAAACGGCTCCGTTGCTGGTAACGTCGCGGTTCAAGGTGCAAGAGCCATACCAACTGAAAAAAGCGGCTTCAGTTCACTATTCGGGTCGATATCGCATTGTGTCAGGCCGGCGCGACACAATTTTGTCCTGCTTGCGACAGTGCAAGTCCAAATCCGTTCAGAAGCACGAAGCACTCCTTGTCGCGCACAGGGCGCGCAAGACCACTGGCCTGACGATTGGCTCATCAGGCTCTTAGAATTTCCTTCACCTCGATACTATGCCGGCGTATCGCCTAGCCGACTTGTCGCAGCTTGAGGCCGAGAATTCGAGCCGCATTAGCCTGAACCCAGCCGGCCTTCTCCATTGTGTCGATCAGCCGTCACGCTCCGTCCGCCGCGGTCTCAGCCCCCGTCCGGCCGTATCGTTAGAATCGCAAGTGGCTATCTCGTGTTCAGGGGGCGCCGATGCGCCGAACCGGCATCGTGCTGGCCCGTGAGAGCTCGTCGATGACATTGCCACGTTCCGAAAGATTGGTTCCTTCCAGAGGAGAACGCCAAGCACGCAGTTCTCCGGCTCGGACGTTGCCGGGGAAATAGCATTGCGAGATCAGCTCAACTGCCGACGGCGCAAAGCCATGGTTCTCCATATTTCAAGGGTAAGCGCTGTGTCCTTCCAGGAGGACCCGCGATCTGTGGGCCTGCCGATTCTGAGGTGGATCGGAGATCGGCTTGTGTCTGAACTTGAACTTACGATTGACCCTGAGCGGCAGCCTCGGCGTTTTCGAGGGTGATCAACGGCGCTGTTGGTCGGCGGCATTGGTCGATGGACGACAAGGCACGGAGTCATTCCGAGACCCTGGAGCCGACGCGGTGATCTCGGAGGTTGCCCGGCGCTACGGGCTGCGGCCGCGGCGGAACGCTCGCAAGCTTGCGACGTCGGCAGGACAGGCCACTCCCGCCTAGTGGTTTCGGTGGCGCCACCGGAACGACCCGTTGGGCCTATCCGTGCACCAGAGCTCAAGGCCACGGCCTGAGAATCGGCCGCCGCTCACCCTACTTGGTTCCTCAGCCGACTGCGCTAAGAAGGAGAGCAACTTCCGTCGGCGCGAGGATCATTGCGTCGTGGCCAGTGGCGAGTTCCTGCCACGCCCAGCCATCCTGCTTCGCGACCCATTCTCGCGCTCCCGCCATCGGCGGGTGGAGTGGATTAGTGCAGACGACATAGGTTCGGGGTCTGCCGTTGCCGAGCGGGTGCTCGAGCTTAAGTCCGCTTTCGTAGGTGCCTGCCGGATGCGGTGTTATCCGGCGCCGCACCCAGTCCGTGAGCGAGTGTCCCTCGGGAATGCCGAATGCTGTTGGCGGCGGAGTCGGCATGAAGATACCCCGTCCTTCCTCCGCAACCAATTTTCGACGGGCCGCGACGATGTCGGGGGGCATGGTGCTGAATACACTTTGACCGCTCTCGACGATGGCGCTGTCGAGATAAACGAGATGGCTGATATGGTCGGGTATCCGGTCGGCGGCGCCGGTGATGCTGATGCCGCCTAGACTGTGACCGACAAGGATCACATCGCTCAGCTCTTCCGTCACAATGTGGTTGACGATGTCGGTCACGAATGTGTCGGGCGTGATGTCCTTGCACAGCAAACGTGCGCGTTCGCCGACACCTGGTCGGCGTGGTCACGTGGCATCCCATCTTGCGAAGATTGGCAGCCACGTCCCGCCAACACCATCCGCCATGCCAGGCACCATGCACTAGCACATACGTCTTTGCCATGGGTTGTGCCGTTCCACTTGCTCACCGGCCGTTGTGGCTGCCATCCGGCACGATGGCCGGGCGTTGTCCCAAAGGGGCTCGACCACGTGACCGGTGGTAAGTCCGGCGCACAGGGCAGCGCCGTGGCCTGAGGACACCGCTAACGAGTCAAGGAAATTTGAATTGCGAAAGGCCAATATTCACTAGCTCTTTGCAAGTGGATGGAGAGGCTCATGGTGTGCCGCAGTTGCTCGCTGCCGGCATGCTCTTGGCACGGTCCCGGCTGATCATCCGAACTTGAACAGGACACCAAAGCCGCCGCGCGGATAGTTCCACTCGATGTCGCCGCCTTTCTCGCACAATATCCGGCAGGTGCCGCATTCCATGCAGCCGTCGGCGGTGATCTCGACTTGACCCTTGTCATTCAACTCATAGCATTTCGCCGGACAGACGTAGGTCAACGCAAGCAAGTTCGCGCTTGGCTTGTCGTGCGGTCGCACTATAATATGGGGGCGGCCGGAATCGACCAGATAGCGGTTCTGGTAAAGTTTGTCCTCGACACGAACCTTCGTCACTGCGATCGTCATCTTGTACCCTCTTCAGCGCCATGCCAATGCCAGGCGGACCGCGTCGCTGACCAACCCCCAGCGCGAGCGCGCGTTGATGAAGGCGGCCGTGGTGTTCTTTTCCTTCTCGATCTTCGGCGTGCCGTCGACACGCATGAAGTTCTGAGCGGCATGCGACATCAGCCGCGGATAGCTGTCAAAAAAGTTGCTGGAATTGGTGTGGAGCAAGGCTGGCATGTCCTTGTATTTCTTAAGATCCTTGATCACAAAGGAGTCATCCAGCATCGTCTTGTAGAGCGCAAGGTTCGCTTTGGTCATAGGACCGTTGCGGCTTTTGACTTTGATGATCGCCTCAGCCGCGACACGACCCGAGGTCATGGCAAGGTTCGAACCCTCACGGTGAATGGCATTGTTCAGTTGCGCTGCGTCGCCGACGATGACCCAACCGTCGCCGAAGAGCTGCGGAATGGCCTTGTAACCACCTTCGGGGATAAGATGGGCGGCATATTCTTTCACCTCCGAGCCAGCGATCAGCGGCCGGATCGAAGGATGGTTTTTCATCGCATCCAGGAGGGCGGACGGGCTCTCCATCGTCGCGGCGAAATCCGAGACCAGGCAGCCGATGCCGAGTGATATCGACTCCTTGTTGGTGTAAAGGAAGCCGAGCCCGGCCATGCTGCGAGAGATCGTGCCCACGGCCTCGATTACGCAGCCTTCATCGCCCTTGACCCCGAACCGCTGGCCAATGACCTCTTCGGGCAAGAAATGCATTTCCTTGACGGCAAGCGCCACGGTCTCCGGCTTCGGCATCTCGCGCAGGCCTGCGCGAGTGCCAAGCAATCCCGACACCCCTTCTGCGAGAACGACCACATTCGCGAAGACCACTCCGCCAGCCCGGTCTGTGCGGACGCCGATCACCTTGCCATTGCCATCACGGACGAGTTCCGTCGCGGTCGTCTCACACAGGACCGTCGCGCCAGCCTCGCGCACCTTGCGGGAAAACCATTTGTCGAACTGGGCGCGAATGATCGTGTAGCGGTTGGGTTTCGCCTCATTGAAGTCGTCCGACCGGTAATGAATTCCGGTGTGAGACGTGTCGTCCAACACCCAAAGTCGCTGTTCGACCAGGTGCCGCTCGAGGGGCGCATCATCCCGGAAGTCCGGGATGATCTTCTCCAGCATGTTCGCGTACATTATGGCACCCTGGACGTTCTTAGAGCCCGGATATTCCCCGCGCTCCAACTGCAGTACCTTCAGCCCCTGGCTTGCCAAAGTGTAAGCAGCTGCGTTTCCAGACATGCCGGCTCCGACCACTATGGCATCGAATTGTTCAATCATGTCCTCTCCCTCAACTCGCAAGCTTGTCTCGACTGTGCGGCGACAGCCGCCGGGTGAAGGCTTCCGTCAGTGCGGGCAGGAAGCGGATTGCATCCGTGACGATCCCGAGGTGGGCGAACTCGAAAATCGGCGCGTTCGGATCGGTGTTGATCGCGACGATGAGATCGGCCCCCTCGACCCCAACTCGGTGCTGGATGGCGCCGGAAATTCCGGCCGCGATGTAAAGCTTCGGTCGAATGGTCTTGCCAGTTTGTCCAATCTGTCGATCAGCCGGCATCCAGCCCTTCTGGACCAAGGGGCGCGAACAGCCATGCTCGGCGCCGATCGCTCGGGCAAGATTCTTCACAAGCTGAAGGTTCTCCGCCGCTCCGAGACCGAGGCCTCCCGCAACCACGACATCCGCATAGGCAAGATTTGCCATTGCCGACTGGTTATCCGGTAGGAAGCCGAGGACTTTGGTGACGATATCGTCCTCAACGAGCGACAGCTTGTGCCGCATGACACGCCCGACCGGCTTATCCACCCGTTGCGGCATAGGCATGACCCTTGGTCGCACCGTCGCCATTTGCGGCCGGTAATTTAGTGTATAGATCGTACACAACAATGAGCCACCAAAAGTCGGACGGGTCGCGGCGAGTGAACCGTCGGAATCTACATCAAGTTCGGTGCAGTCGGCCGTGAGCCCCGTCTGCAGGGTCGTCGCTACCGAGCCTGCAAGATCCCTGCCCAGTGTGGTCGCGCCGAGAAGGAGGATTTCGGGTTTATGGGTATTGACCAGATCCGTGAGCGCCTTGGCGAACGGCTCGTTCCGGTAGTCGGCGAGCGGCGGCGCATCGACGATGTAGACAAGATCCGCCCCGTAAGCGAAGGCCTCGGCAACAGCGTCCTCGACCATCTCGCCCGGCGGTCCCAGCACGACGCCCGCGAGCTGGACTTCAAGCTTGTCGGCCAATTTGCGGCCTTCGCCCAGCAGTTCGAATGATACAGGATGCACATTGCCGCGTTCGAGCTCGAGGAAGACCCACACGTGCCGGTAGTCTTTGAAATGGTCGGGAAGTTCTTTCTTTACACCGGCACGGCCGGGGGCAATGCGAGGGGTGGTTTGGCTTGCGGTCGACATTTTCTGCTCCTGGCCGTCACGTGCCGCTGTTGAAGGCCAGCTCATGTTCCAGCGCCGGCCGGCGGGTTAAGATATCGGCGATGAGTTCATCGGCTATGTCCTGCAAGCCCCTTTCCGCGGTGTCGATCTGCGCCGCCCTTTCTGCCCGTGCGGTGGGGGCGAAAACACGCTTGACGACTGTAGGCGAGCCACGCAGACCGCACCGGGTGAGATCGTCAATGCCGGCGTCGGCTGCAGTCCACTTCACGACTTGCCTGCGCGCCGCGCACAGAGCCTGCTGGAGCGAGCCCCGGCGGATTTCGTTGGTGTCTTCCAGCATGGTAATGAGGCAAGGGAGTCTGCTCTTCAGCAACTGGGTGCCGCCTTCGGCGCGACGCGCGACTTCGATCTCTCGCGTATCGAGATCGATGGAGGCAATCTTCGCGACATAGGTAAGTTGCGATAAATCTAGGCGCTTGGCTATGCCCGGTCCGACCTGGGCGGTATCGCCGTCAATCGTCTGCTTGCCGGTGAAGACGATGTCCGGCCTGCCGAAAGTCTCCCCAATTTTTGCGATTGCTTGCGAAAGAGCAAAGGAAGTCGCCAGCGTATCGGATCCGGCAAAATAGCGGTCCGTCAAGAGAACTGCTCGGTCAGCACCGTAACCGAGCGCCTTTCGCAGCGAGTCCTCCGCCATGGGCGGACCCATTGTGAGCACAGTAACCTCGCCACCATGAACGTCGCGCAGTTTGAGCGCTTCTTCGAGGGCGAACAGGTCGTAAGGATTGATGATGGTCGGAACACCCTGACGCATGATCGTGTTCGTCACCGGGTGCACGCGGATCTGTGCCGAATCCGGCACCTGCTTGATGCAGATTACGATATGCATTGGCGGTTTCTCTAAGCTCCCAGTCCGGATTCGTGCTTGGCGGTTCGCCTCATTGCCTGCATCGTTCATGCCAAGTCGTCTTCCTGCCTCTATTCCAGAAGGTGGCTTCGTTTGCTTCCGAGGAGGCGTCATGAGGACTGGATTTGTCGACTTCTCGACATTGTCGCGTCGCAGCCGTGTCGGGCTCATTACTTTCCGAACCGCTTCAGTGCAGAGTCGAGCGGGACGAAGGCGCGGCCAGGTGCGGGACATATGTTTGGATCGTGGTCCCTTAGCACCTTGAACACACGTTGCGTGAGCGGCGAGGAAGTCGCGAAATCTTCGTAGGCGCGTTCCAGCTTGGCGCGCACCCGCGCGGCGATTACCTGGTTAGGCAGACCGGAGAAATCTTCTTCGGCAAGGTATTGGCCCACGCGCTTCATGATATGGAGCCGCGAGACATTCATCACTTTCGGGTCGTAGGAGACGCCAAGGCAGGCGAAGAAGTCCTCCGCGGCCGACAGGCCCTTCAGTCGCGCTAGGATATCGGTGCGATCGATCGGGCGGCTATCAGCGGAGCAGTTCATTGTATTCTCCCGGCGCGTAATTGTGGTGTCGATGCATTGGTGACATTGCTGACGGCGTGCCGACCTCTGGCACGGCGGCTGGGCAAGAGACTTGGCGATCTCAAGCTTTTCTGAAGTGGTGAAGGCGACCCCGAGTTTGACTGCTCTCCATTGCGCAGGGTCGTCACGTTGAGGAAGACCTCACGGCTCGTCGGCTATTGTGCCGCTCGGACCCGGGCCGGAATGAAGCTGTTCTGCACCTCGCCCGCACAGTCCAGCACTGGGAACGGCCCGTAGCTTCTCGGTGATCGCAGGCAGGACCTCAAGCACGCGGTCTACGTCATCTTCGCCGTTGTCACGCGACAAGGAGAAGCGGACTGCCCCACATGCCGCGTTCATAGCGATCAGAACATGGCTCGGTTCCAGTGAGCCAGAGGCACAGGCGGACCCGGCGGAACAGGCGATTCCCAGCCGGCTCAGGACAATTGGAATTGCATCGCCTTCGATACCTTCGAATCCAATGTTTGCAGTGTTTGGCAATCGCTCTTGCGGATCGCCGTTGATGGATGTGTTTGGGATGCGCTGGATGATCCCGTTCTCAAGGCGGTCGCGCAACCATTTTATTCGTTTTGTCTCGTCCATGAATTTCAAGGCGAGTTCGGCCGCCATGCCCAGTCCGACTATGCCGGGTGTGTTTTCAGTGCCTGCACGCCGGTCGCGCTCTTGGTGCCCACCCTTGATCATGGAGGAGAAGCGCACGCCACGTCTTACATAAAGCGCGCCTATCCCCTTTGGACCATGCAGCTTGTGGGCGGAGAGCGACAGCATGTCGATCGCGGTCGATTTCAGCTCAATCGGAAGCCTTCCGACCGCCTGCACTGCATCAGTGTGGAAAAGCGCGCCGACTTCCCTGGCTAGATCGGCAAGCTTAACCACGGGAAAGATCGTACCGGTCTCATTGTTCGCCCACATTATCGAGACGATTGCCACTTGTGGAGTGAGAGCGGTTCTGTAGGCGTCCAGGTCGAGCCGGCCGTGGTGATCGACTGGGATAATGTGCACCTTGACGCCGCGCGTCTTTTCAAGGTGCGCGCACAACTTCAGAACGGCCGGATGTTCAACCGCGGAAGTCACTATTTCCGTTCGGTCGGGCATCACCTCCAGCGCCGAAAGGATGGCTGTACTGTCGCTTTCAGTCCCGCCCGAGGTGAAGATGATCTCGTCCTCGAATCCCGCGCCGATGAGGGCTTGCAACTGTTGCCTCGCCTTTCTCACGGCTTCAGCAACCGATGCGCCATAGGCGTGCATGGACGAATGATTGCCAAATTGCTCCGTAAAGAAAGGCAACATCGCTCCAACGACTGCAGGATCAACCCGCGTCGTTGCGTTGTTGTCGAGATAGACAGGGTTCATGGGAGTGATCCTTCAACTGCTGAAATGATTCAAGGGTAGGCGGGCCATTGAACCTCTGGCGCATATCGTATCTGGTAAGGTGGGCGGCCGGGCGAGCGATGGCTTGGCTGACCGGTCGCTGTCGACATTGCCCTTTGGTGGCGGCATCTGCCGGGAATTCAGCTGTTTCGGGCAATTTTGTTTGCTTGCCCACGGCAACGATCGATGATCGCGATTTGGCGCATCACCGAACGCAATTGTTCCGGGCCGACAGTGCGTGTCGGCCGGTTCCAGAGCGCCGGCGGTGCCGGTTCGACGCAGTATTCCTTGGCGTCGCTATAGTCGAACATAGCCTGTTCCCTCGCAATCATTTGCAGGACTTGCCGCAGCCGCACGTCTCACGCGCATTGGGGTTATCGAAAACAAAGCCGGATGTTTCGAGCCCAGTGACGAAGTCCACGGTCATGCCGGCTGCATGGGGTTGGGAGCCTCTATCCATGAACACCTTGAGCCCATCTCGCTCGATGATCGCATCGCCCTCACGTGAGACGCTCTCCAGGCCCATTGAGTATTGGAAGCCGGCGCAGCCGCCGGCATGGACCATGATGCGAAATCCTTCCGCCGGCTCGCTGGCGCGGTAAAGAGCGGCCTTGATGGCGGCAACAGCGTTGTCGGTGAGCGTAATCATGGCTCGATTTCTCCTCGGTCCGACGTTTTCGCGGATCATCTCGCATGGACCGTGCCAAAGGGAAGACGTGTCAAAAACCGTAGGACATCCCGACGTCTCTTATGCTCGATTGCTGGGGAGACGTCCGACAACCGACACTTACTGTCGGATTTGTCGCGTCCGCGTCACAGGAAGGGCGCCTGAGTTCGCGATGCACTCACGCGTAAAGCAATGAACAGAGCCAAAGATGTTCAGAGCTTGCCGCGGAGCAACTGGCACGATTTTTGTGAAGCCTTCGTTGCGGCGGCAAAATTGCCGGCCGATTCACCTTTGGGTTGCCCTCGCAATCGAAGAACGAAGGAGAGCAATATGATCCATCAGACCCGCCTTGAGTGGGAAAGCAGCACCGCCGGTGGTACCCGAATGCTCGATCGGCCGATTGGCGCCGACCACCCAACAATCGCTCTCTACCGGCGATTGGCCGCTGACCGCCCGGAGACAGGATTCGACTGGCATGTGCCTGACGATCGATCGCGTCCGCCGTGCACACCCCT
>NZ_RZSA01000790.1:0-3178 GCF_003998075.1 Mesorhizobium sp. M2A.F.Ca.ET.037.01.1.1
ACCGTGAAACGCGCAGGACAGGACCGCGTCGGCACCGCCACGTAGATCACTTCGCGAAGTCTCGATTGCGGCCGTCCGCTGGGTCGGCGAAAATTGCATATTCAATTATGCTCAACATTAAAAAAGGGGAATGGCCATGAGCTTCTCTATTATCATTAACCGCAGGCGTTTCCTGCAGGCAGCATCAACCGCCTTGGCTGCCGGCGCACTTCCTTCCATTGCCAGTAACAAGGCATCGGCGCAGACTCCTGGCGAACTGCGCGTCCTTGTCTACGGTGGCGATACCGGAAAGGCGATGATTGAGGCCTATGTAAAACCATTTGAAGCCGAAACAGGCATTAAGATGACCCCGATTACCGATCAGGGCGACCGGGCATCGATCGAGATGATGGTTGCGCAGAATAACGTCACCGTCGATGTTGTCACCGCTAACCAGGGATCTTCGTTCGAGTTGTCCCAAAAGGGTCTTTTTGAGCCGATCGATTATTCTATTTACAGGAATGAAGACCTAGACGGGCTCGCCGACTTCGCAAAGCAGCCGTTTGGCGTAGCTAACGTAGTTTATGCGTTCGTCATGGTCTACAATACCGAAAAATTCCCAGCGGGTAAGCTGCGGCCGACCACATGGGCGGAATTCTGGGACGTGAACAGTTTCCCGGGTGTCCGCAGTCTTGTCAGCGGCCAATATGGTTCAGAAGGCCCTTGGGAGGAAGCCCTTCTCGCCGATGGCGTAAATCCAAAGGATATATATCCTATGGACCTAGATCGTGTTTTCAAAAGTTTGGACAGAATAAAGCCCGATATTCGCAAATGGTGGGGAACAGGGTCCGAAATCCAGCAGATGATGCATGACAAGGCAGTAGATCTTGTAAATGCCTATGATGGTAGGGCCGGCACGTTGATCAAGCAGGGAGCACCGCTTGAAATTAATCGTAACCAGGCGAAAATAACTTGGGACTACTGGCAGATTGTGAAGGGGTCTCCTAACGCGCACGCTGCGCAACAGTTTGTCGCATTTACCGCGCGCGCCGACCGTCAGGCAGCATTTTCACAACTCATGCCGTTCGGCCCGAGCAACCTCAACGCGTTCAAGGTTCTACCGGAAGATATTGGGCGCTCGCTGGCCAGCCACCCCGACTACCTGAGGTCAAGTGTGCTAATCGACTCGAAATGGTACGCCGAGAAGGGATCGGACGGGCTCACGAACACCGAAAAGCTGGTCCAGCGCTGGAACGAGTGGATCCTGCTTTAAGCCCCTGTCGGCCTTTTGCGACGGCATTTACCGATGACGTGCCGCACCGAACCAGCACGTCATCGTTCGGCTTGGAGTGACGAACATGAATGCACCAGTCAGAACGCTGCATCCGCTAGCTAAGGATAGACCATTGGAGAAACTCGCTCTTTCCGAGCAAATCGAATTTCGGAACGTCACCAAATTATACGGTCAGGTCATTGCGGTCAGGAGCCTGTCGTTGACCGTTGGGCGCGGCGAGTTCCTCACGATCCTTGGTCCGAGCGGTTCTGGCAAGACGACGACACTCATGCTGCTGGCGGGGTTCGAGGCGCCTACCGAAGGTGATATCCGCATCGCTGGGAAGTCCGTCGCCTCGGTACCTTCCTATCGGCGCGATCAGGGCGTCGTCTTCCAAAGCTATGCGCTCTTCCCGCACCTCACCGTTCGCCGCAACCTTGAATTTCCGCTCGAGATGCGCGGCATCAGGTCGGCTGAGCGGGCCGCGAGAGCCGAACGCATCCTGTCACGTGTCCATTTGGACGGCTTGGGTGACCGCATGCCATCACAGCTCAGCGGTGGGCAGCAGCAGCGCGTGGCGCTCGCCCGGGCCCTCATAGCCGACCCTCCAATCTTGTTGCTAGACGAGCCGTTGGGAGCACTAGACCGTAACTTGCGTGAGCAAATGCAGGGTGAGATCAAGGGGCTTCACAAAGAGTTCGGAATCACTACGGTGTGTGTCACACACGACCAGGAGGAGGCGCTCACGCTTTCCGATCGGATCGTGGTGATGAACGCTGGACGAATTGAGCAAACTGACACGCCTGAGGCGCTATATGACCGTCCTGTCTCCCGGTTTGTCGCGAATTTCCTTGGGGACGCCAACATCCTCGATGATCCGTCATTCGCTGTTGAGTCGGATACGCCGCAACCGGACGGCACCGTCGCGATGATCCGGCCGGAACGTATACGGATCTCCGCCCCTGGCGCCACGAAGAGTGCCGACGCCGATCAGCGCCAGCATGTCGCCGGCACCGTGACCGATATGATCTATGCCGGCCCGCTGCGAAGATACCATGTGGCTGTCGGCGATAACGACGTGGTCATACGCGAACACGTCGCCGCGGGGCGTCAGATCTTCCAGATCGGGGACACCATTCAGCTCGACTGGTTGAGATCGGACATCCGCTTCGTCACGACGTGATCTCAGGGGACTCGCAGATGTTGACTTTACAAAAGCTTACGCGGGCCTCTGTTGTGCTGACCTTTCCGGCGCTCTGCCTCCTGCTACTCGTCTTTGCCATACCGATCGTCCAGCTCTTCTTAAACAGCATCAACGCCCCCGCGCTCTCCCTCGTCAATTACGTGACGTTCTTCGTGCATCCTGCGAACGTTCGCGTCCTCATCCAGACCATCGAGGTAAGCATCGTAGCCACGGTCATCTGCGCTATCATCGGCTACCCGACGGCCTACCTGATCACGGCTGCTTCGAAGCAGGTCCGGTCTGTCTTGGTCATCCTCGTCCTGATCCCGTATCTCACGAGTTCGCTGGCCCGAACCTACGCCTGGGTCATGATCCTAGGTGACCGCGGCCTTATCAATAACCTGCTGCTCGATCTGCGCGTCATCACCAGTCCTCTGCCTCTGATTTACAACCGTATGGCCATGTATATCGGCATGGTCCACATCATGTTGCCGATCATGATCCTGCCGCTAGTGAGCGTGATGCTCGGCATCGATAAGTCGCAAGTGGCAGCCGCGCGCAGCATGGGCGCGCGTCCGTTCTCGGCCTTCTGGCGCGTGTTCTTACCGCTCAGTCTGCCCGGCTTACGCAGTGGTGCGTTGCTCGTCTTCATCCTGAGCCTCGGATTCTACATCACGCCCGCAGCCCTTGGTGGCCTGCGCGATGCCATGCTCTCGACTTTCATCGCGGCTGAGGTGCAAAGC
>NZ_RZSA01000791.1:0-3177 GCF_003998075.1 Mesorhizobium sp. M2A.F.Ca.ET.037.01.1.1
CTCCCCCGCTTTGCGGGGGCGAGGAAACGCTAACCGCGAAGGGCGAGCAACGCCAATGAGCCACGGAGAGGCCTTCGCAAGCCTGGGTTCCTCGCCCCCGCCAAAGGTGGGGGAGAGGTGGCTCGGCGAAGCCGAGACGGAGAGGGGAGCGCCGCTGGCGATTACACGCCGCCGCACGGCAAAGTGAGAACCTCCCGATGGCTTCCTTCCTATATACTTAAGACAATTACAGGAGATCAGGACATGAACGGCATAAAGACAAAAGCCGCGCGGCCATTCTTCACCCGCGGCGCGCTTGCGGCGCTTGGCCTTGCGGCAGTCGCCGCGGCCGTCTTCTGGCAGAGCCCGGCCCGCTCGGCCGAGGACGCGGTGGTGATCCCGCCGCCGGCAATGGACGAGAAGGCGGCGAGCGGCACCAAGAAGGCGATCTTCGCCGGCGGCTGCTTCTGGGGCGTGCAGGGCGTCTTCCAGCACGTCAAGGGCGTCAGCAAGGCGGTCTCCGGCTATACAGGCGGCAGCGCCGAGAACGCCGTCTATGAGGTGGTCGGCACCGGCCGCACGGGCCATGCCGAATCCGTCGAGATCACCTACGACCCGTCGAAGGTCACCTACGGCCAGCTGCTGCAGGTCTATTTCTCGGTCGCGCACAACCCGACGCAGCTCAACTACCAGGGGCCGGATTCCGGCACGCAGTACCGCTCGACGATCTTCGCCGAGAATGACGAGCAGAAGAAGGTCGCCGAGAGCTACATCGCCCAGCTCGACAAGGCCAAGGTGTTTTCGAAGCCGATCGTCACCACGCTGGAAACCGGCAAGACCTTCTATCCGGCCGAGGATTATCATCAGGACTTCCTGACGCTGAACCCGACCTATCCCTATATCGTCTACAACGACCTGCCCAAGATCGAGAATCTCAAGGCGCTGTTCCCGCAGCTTTACAGCGAGAAGCCGGTGCTTGTGCTGGCCTCCAGCAAGAGCTGAGAGACCGTTTGGAAATTCTACTCCGGCGGCCATCTGCCGGCGGTTTCTGCGCTTCCGGTGCTCACGGACCTGATGTCCGCTCCGCTCCGGTTCTCGAAACCACCACCATATGACTCGCCGGAGCGAATTTCGAAACGGTCTCCGGGCCGGCCGGTTCCCGGCTTAGGGATATATGCGTGGCGGATGCCTAGGCGATTGGCCAAAGCCTACGCGAAGTCGCCATCCACGGGCGGAGCAAGGAGCGAAGCGACGCGCACAGACCCGAGGATCCATGCCGTGATTTCCGAGCGCCGCAAGGGTGCAGAATTCTGCTCTGATGCATCCTGCGCTCAAAGTCATGGCATGGATTCCAGGGTCTCCGCGACGCCGCTTCGCGGCTGCTCCGCCCAGGAATGACGAGGTTCGGGCGGCTTTGGCCAATCCCGGGCGGGCGGATGAGGGGCAGCGCCGGCGTCTGCAGTTTGAGCGCCGGCTGCCTGCCTTTGCCCAGGGTCGCGCCGTCAGCGCCACCCCTCATCCACCTGTGCCGGCACCTTCTCCCCGTGACCGGCCCACAGGGGGGAGAATCAGCAGCTTCGGCGTCTACTCCTCCAGGTCGATCTCCTCGGTCTGGCCGCCGCTGCAGGTGTAGCAGCAGTCCTCGCAGGATTCCTGATTGTTGGGGCCGACGCCCCAATAGGTGCTTTCGTCGCCGTCCACCCAGGCGCCGTAGCAGATCTTCTCGCCCTCGTTGCAGGAGATCGGCAGTTGCTTGGTCTCGCCGTCGTCGAGATAGAAATCCTTGCCGTCGCCCGGCCAGACATAGTCGCGGTCCTGGCTGTAGAGCTCGACGCGCATGGCGTTGGGATGGTTGTTCCTGATCTGGAAGGTGACGTCGCCGGCATGGGCGGCGGGCGCGATGAGGACGGCAAACGAAAGCGCGGCGGCGGCGCGGCGCGCGAAAGAGATGGACATGAGAACCCCCGAGACAGAATCGGCCCCCACGGCCGATGGCAGATGATGGCACGAGGCGTGGCGATGCCAAGGGGTAGGGAGGAAAATAGTGGGGTGAAATCTGGCGCGACCTCCTCCTTCTCCCCTTGTGGGAGAAGGTGGCTCGGCGCGCAGCGCCGAGACGGATGAGGGGTGCTCCAGCTTGGCGAAACCGCCTGAACCTCGCTAGCGCCAAGGCTCCAGACTTTGATCCCTAACATAAGCGATGATGGTATCGCACACCGCATCGAGTTCCTTCAGCACATCGTCGTTCCAGAACCGCAGCACGCGAAAGCCCCTGGCCTTCAATACGGCGTCGCGTTCCTGGTCATGCCGCGATTCCGCATGCTGGCTGCCGTCGATTTCGACGATGAGCCTGGCCTCGGCACAGACAAAGTCCGCCACGTATCGGCCCATCGGCACCTGCCGCTTGAACTTGATATTGTCGAGTCGCCGGCCGCGCAATTCTTGCCACAGGCGGTCTTCTGCCTCCGTAGGCTCGCGGCGCATAGAGCGGGCGAAATTGCGTTTGGTCGAGGTTACGGGTTGGTGCGGCATGGTGCGAGATTAGCCGGCCTTCGTGATTGCTCAAATATCCAGCGTTGCACTCCGCTGGAGCACCCCTCATCCGTCTCGGCGCTGCGCGCCGAGCCACCTTCTCCCACAAGGGGAGAAGGGGAAGAGCTACTCCGCCAGGTCCACCGTCTCTGTCGAATGCTCCACGCAGATGAAGCAGCAGGTGTCGCAGGGCTGGTCGTTGTCGGGGCCGACGCCGGCGCTGACGGAATCGTCGCCGTCCACCCAGGCGCCCCAGCAGATATGCTCGCCGGGCTCGCAGGAGATCGGCACGGATTTCTTCGCCTTCGGCCGGATCAGGAACACCTTGTCGCCGCCCGGCCAGACTTTCTGGCTGTCGCGGCTGAACAGCTCGAGCGCCACGCCGTCCGAGCGCTGGTTGCGCACGAAGACCGACATGTCGGCGGCGGCGGCCGGCGTGGTGAGGAGAAGGAGAGCGAGCAGAGCGCGAATCATGGCGAGGTCCCTGGGGGAGTAGAGCACGGGTGGAGGCGGGGCGCGACCTCCCCTTCCCCCCTTGTGCAGGGCTGTCCGGGGAAAGGTTCGGGTGAATCGAAATGCCGCATGTGCATGCCCCGTAAGACGGGGATTTTCCGTCTACCTTCTGGTTGTCGAGACTCAGAAAGGGAACGGGGCATGCGCTTTACG
>NZ_RZSA01000792.1:0-3176 GCF_003998075.1 Mesorhizobium sp. M2A.F.Ca.ET.037.01.1.1
GCAGCGATGACGGTCGAGTAGCTCAGCCATTCGGCTTTCGACCGGGTCACCGGAGGCGGTCGCCCACCCCCGGTTCCCACAGAACGTGGCGTGCGGAGCTACCGCACCACGCTCTTCGGCAGTTGCTCACAGCACCGCAAGTGCCGCAGCTCCCGGTGCGGGAGCCGCAGTTTCGGATGCAGTAGCGGGGTCCGTTCTTTGATCTGGTGTAAGGCGTCCCAGTCGAGGCGACCGCCGTCACGGCTGCGACTGCACAGCATCTTGCGCCAGTAACGCTCAGTGTCCCAATACACCTTGGTCAGCGACCGGATATTTCCGGCAACACCATAGTAGGCATAGTGGCCACGCAGGGCAGCGTTTATCGCTCTGACCTGATCACTGACCGCGTGATGCCCTATTTGGTCGCATCAACTCCTGCAACGACGACACGCTCCTTTGAAGCCGAAACTTCTCCGTGCGCATGCCAACCTCGAAGTTACCAGCTGGACATCACCCACAACGACCGCTTTGTTGACGCGCCCCTTGGAAAGGCACAGGGAGGCCAGGTCGCAACCGGCGCACTCACTGGAGCGCGAATAGAAGAAGCGGCCGTGCTTCACTGGCCTAGTCGGACGCAGGATCTTTCCCCGCGGACACTTCAGTATGTCGTGCTTGGCATCGTAGCGGAAGCGGCGAAGCGGGACCGGGCTACGGATCGGCTCTGCCTTGGCCGGGATCAATGCATCTATGCCGCGACGCTCGAACGCTCCGAACACTTTCGCGTAGGCATAGCCGGCACCGGCAGTGACGGTGCTAGAGCGCGTCCTGTTTAATCTGGGTCGTATCCAGCTGCCTTGAAGTAGTTGGCGCATTCGGCTGGGGTGAAGCGTTCGAGGATCGCGCCGACTGCGTCCCACAGTGCGCTGATTGTCCGCTCGGCCTTTGCCCGCATCAGCGCCTTGAGCTTGGCGAAGGCGTTTTCGATGGGATTGAAGTCTGGGCTATAGGGCGGGAGATAGAGCAGGCTCGCCCCCGCCGTCTCGATCGCGTCGCGGACGCCGGCGGCCTTGTGGGCAGGCAGGTTGTCCATCACGACGACGTCGCCGGGTTCGAATGTGGGAACCAGCACCTGGTCGACATACGCCAGGAACACGGTGCCGTTCATGGCGCCGTCGTAGACGAAGGGGGCGGTCATGCCGGTCAGCCGCAATGCGCCGGTGAAGGTGGTGGTCTTCCAATGACCATGGGGCACGCCGGCCCGGCAGCGCTCGCCGCGTGGGGCTCGTCCGCGCAGGCGGGCCATCTTCGTCGACAGTCCGGTCTCATCGATGAGGACCAGCTTCGTTGGATCGAGGTCGAGCTGGCCGTCGAACCAGTCCCGGCGTCGCTTCAGGACGTCGGGGCGATCCTGCTCCAGTGCGTGCGCGGACTTTTTTGAATGTCCAGCCGTGCCGGCCGAGCCAGGCGCTCAAGGCGCTGCGGCTGATCCGAAAAGACTGCTCGACCTCCAGACGCGCCACCATCTCGTTCAACGTGATGTCCTTGCGCTCCTCGATCAGCCCGAAAATGAAGGCGTCATGCGCATCCAGGCTGGACGCGCGGCGGCGGCCCTGCGGGCGCGGCGACAGTTCGCCGATCCTGGCCCGCGCAATCCAGCGGATCGCGCTCGATATGCCGACCCCAAACCGTGCCGCCGCCTGTCGGGCCGACATGCCGGCATCCGAAGCTTTCAAAACCCGGGACCGCAGATCCCCACTCAGTGCTTTTCCCATCATCCACCTCCATCAAGGTGGATGTTGAATCACCGGAGAAGCTCGTCGTCACATCACAATCGATTCATCGATCACGGGACGTGCTCTAACAGGTAGCCCGGTCGCCTCCATAGCGGCATCAATCCGTTCGACGATCATCTGCCCCTCGTTGATCTCCCCGGTGGTCACGGCAACATCGAGAACCACCCCGCGCAAATCATCGACGATGGTATGCTGTTTGTAAGCGGGCTCCAGACGGCGGTTGCGGGCGTTTGTCGCCATGCTGGCATCCGGATCGGTGATGCAGACCTTCTTGAACTTTCCTGTCTTGCGGCTTTTTCTGATCGCTGCCTCCGCATCTGCGTTCGCCGCGCTCACCGCCTCAAGATGGCGCACCGCCAAGCTATCCCAGCTCACGTTGCCGATTCCGACGAAGCCGCCCCTTTGTTCCGAGATTATTCCGCCCCCTGATTCCGAGATGATCTCGCTCCCTGGGGCCGGGGCTCTGCTGGCGTGGTTGTTGTCATTTCGTTCGCATGTGGTGTCAAGCTTTGTTGGGCTGTTTTCGACGCAAGCTTTCGCCTGTGAGGTCGATGCGGTGGGCGTTGTGCACGAGCCGGTCGAGGATGGCGTCGGCGTAGGTCGGGTTACCAAACATCAGAGGCTGCCGCCATTCTCGACGGGGTGGTGTCTCATTTGACGGTCATCGACCCGCGTCACGGCCTAGCGGGTCAGCGTCTGGAGCTCGTGTCGTCCCGTTCTGCGCGCGGTCCGGCTTTCGTTGTTGTTCGACTATCTGACGGACGCCGCCGCTCAATCCGGCGCTCGGTGACCGACCTTGCAGCGGCGTCACCGGAAGAACAAGGCGCGCCGAAAGCGTTGCCCCGCATCAATGTGCGAACGCTGCTCACATTGCTGCACCATTTGAACAGCACGTTGGCCTCTCGTATCGAGGAGGTGATTCGCGATGAACATACAGTCGAATCTGTATCGGTGTCGCGTCCCAGACCCCCACCACCAAAGTTCCGAACCCGAGTATCATCACTCTGCCGAGTCTTTGGCTCAACTTGCCGGGGGAGACGCAGAAGCAGATCGCGCAGAGCCTCGCGCAACTTCTCTTGCGGATGCGATCGACGGGCGCGCCGACAGCGGCGGATCGGCATGTTGAGAGCATTGAATAGACCAGACGAGTGCGTCACTGCTGCGCATCGCGGCAAGCTCGCTTACATTTACGTCCGCCAGTCCTCCGTGAACCAGGTGCGGCATCATCAGGAAAGCACGGAACTGCAATACCGTCTCGTCGATCGTGCCGTCGCCCTCGGCTGGCCGCATGAACGCGTGCACGTCATCGATGAAGATCTTGGCAAATCCGGAGCCGGGACCATCGAGCGGGTGGGCTTCAAGAAGCTGATCGCCGAGATCGGGCTGGGGAACGCCGGCTTGGTC
>NZ_RZSA01000793.1:0-3175 GCF_003998075.1 Mesorhizobium sp. M2A.F.Ca.ET.037.01.1.1
GTCGTCCATCCGGTGCTGCGCCGCACGCCGGAGCCGGGCCGCGCCTTCAAGCCGCGCGTCAGGGCACGCAATGTGAGCGGGCTTGGCACGGCGCCTGTTCCGGCCGAGCCGCCAAAAGAGTAATCTCGACTTTCCGCGCTCGCTTTCTTCGTGGCGGAATGCAGGCGCCGAAGATCGCCTGTCCTTGAAAGCTGTTCGACATGAGCAAGTTCGTTGCGGCCCTGCCGATGTATGACTGGCCCGAAGCGCGGGGCGAGGTCGACGTGCAATGGGCGCGGCTGCGTGACGCCTTCCGGCAAAGGGGCATCGAGGCGCCGGAAACGGTCGTGCGCCGCAATGGTGATCTGCCGCCGGTGCCCGGGGGGATCCTCGACGCCGCCGGTGAGGTGATCGCGCCGGACCCGGCGACGCTGCCCCCGGACGAGTTCGATTTCCACCAGCTCTGGCTGAGCCCGGCGCTTCTGTTCGGGCAAACCTGCTGGGGGCCGATGGAACTCGGCCTTGCCCGGCATGTGCAGGTGATCGCGCAGCCGAACTACGATGCGTTCGAGGGCGGGCAGGGCGAACTTTATTCCAGCGCGCTGGTAATGGCCGCGGATGGCGGATTCTCGGTTGCCTCACCGCAGGATGGCAAGGCTGTGATCCCGCTCGATCTTCTGCGCGGCAAGCGCTTCATCTTCAACAATCCGGATTCGATGTCCGGGCTGATCGCGCTGACGCGCGACCTGGAGGCGATGGGCGAAAGCCTGGATATCTTCGCCTCGCGCGGCGAGAGCGGCGGCCACCGGTCGTCGATCATCGCCATCGCCGAGGGCAGGGCCGACATCGCGGCGATCGACTGCGGAAGCTGGGCGCTGGCGCAGCGCTTCGAGCCGGCCGCGCGGGGCGTCAAAGTCGTCGGCTGGACAGCGCGGCGCAAGGGCCTGCCCTATATCACCGCCAGGACCACCCCGGCCCCGATCATCGCCGCGATGCGGGAGGCCGTCGCGGCGATCGAAGGCGGCGCGTCAGAGCAGCCGTTCGTCCAGCTTGTAGGCTGACAGCTTCTCGTTGCCGGTCTCGGTGATCAGGATCTGTTCCTCGATCTTGACGCCTTCGTGCCCGCCAAGCCTGCCGATATAGCTTTCGACGCAAAGCACCATGCCGGGCTCCAGCACGCCGTCCGGCGTGTCGTCGGTCCAATCGCCGGCATGCGGCAGCGTCGGATATTCATCCGCCAGGCCGACGCCGTGATAGAGCACGCCGTAGCGCGTGGGGTAGCAATCGTCCGGCGGCACCGCCGAGCGCTCGGCGAGATCGCGGAAGGAGATGCCCGGCCGCATCAGATCCGTGTTATGGGCGATCTGATCGGCGGCGATGCGGAACAGATCCCGCTGCTCGTTCGAGGGTTGCCTGTCGCCGCAAAGCCATGTGCGCGAGAGATCGGCGCAGAAACCGTAGGGACCGATCAGGTCGGTGTCGAAGGCGACGAGGTCGCCATTCTCGATGACGCGCGAGGAGCATTCCTGGAACCAGGGATTGGTGCGCGGGCCGGACGACAGAAGCCGCGTCTCGATCCACTCGCCGCCGCGCGCGATGTTGCCGCGATGCAGCTCCGCCCACAATTCGTTCTCGGAAATACCAGGCTTCAATGCCGCTTCCATCTCGCCCATCGCCGCCTCGCAGGCGATGATCGAGCGCCGCATGGCGAGGATCTCGTCCGGCGATTTGATGAGGCGCGCATTCTCCATCACCGCCTCGCCATTGCCGATCGCAATGCCGCGGCGGGCGAGCTCCTCGACGCCTTCGGGGTTGATGTGGTCGACGGCGATGCGTCGATTGCCGCCGCCATGCTCGGCAACGAGTTCGGCGATGCCGCCGCCCCAGCGGCGGACCTTCTCATCGGTCAACTCGCCGCTGTAGAGATACATCCACGATACCGCCGGCCGCACCTCGTCGACGACGCCCGAATGGTCGGACAGGTGCTCGCAGGAGAAATAGTCGAACAGCACCACCGGGCCTTCGGTGGCGACGAAACAGTGGCGCGTCGGGTTGTGCGCGACCCAGAGCTGCATGTTGGTCGAATCCGTCGCGTAGCGGATGTTGACCGGATCGTAGAGCAGGGCGCCGGCATAGTCGCGGCGCTTCAGCTCGGCGCGGATGCGCTCGAGCCGGTAGCTCCGCATGGCAACCAGGTTTGGAGCGGCAGCGCCTGCAGCCGCCCATTCGGCCTCGGCTGTCGCGCCATAGCCCAGCACATGCTGGTTGAGCGAGGCCGCCTTGTCGCGCGAGGCCGCGCGCAGCGCATCGACCGAGCCGGGCTCGAAGGGCATGATCTTGCGATGGCGGCCGAAGCCCAGCTTGTCCATTCGTCCCTCTACACACCTTACGGCGCGATCTTCTTATGCAGTTTGGTGATCGTGACCTTGCGCGGCGGAAAGCCGAGCGCCTGCGGCACCTCGACAGTGCGGTGGACAGTGTCCATCGCATAGCCGGCTCTCGCCAACTCTTCGAAGACGTCCGAGGAGGATTCCCTGTCATCGGTCAGGACAAGCACCGCCGGCTCGCGGATCGACCGGGCGAAGTCCGGTGTCTCGTCATCGAGCGCGATGAGATCGGCGTCGACCAGGCGCAGATTGCCGACCCAGAACCAGCTCGACACCACGGTCTTGACCGGTCCGTCAGCGTTGATCTGCTCGTAAAGCGAACGGTAATCCATACGCACCACGCCTCCGCGGCTGTCGCCGCCGTGCAGATGCATGTACCAGCTCAGCGGCAGCACAAGGACGGCAAGAAGAGCACCCACGAAGACGATGGTGGCTTGCGTCTTGCGGCCCCTCTGGCCCATGGCGTCGAAGCGCATGGCAAGAGCCGCCGGCAGGAGGATAAAGATGGGCAGCATCCAGCGGTCGCGAAACTGAGTGATGCCGGCCGCCAGCACGACCGTCACCATGACCACAAGGCCAAGGACGATCGCTCGCCATAACAGTTTCTCCGGCCACCGCACCGGTTGAGGCGGTTCCGTCTGTTTTCTTGTCGCCAGGCCGTAGGCGACGGCAAAGATCGCCACTGGCAATCCAGCGAAATTGACGATCGCATTGGCCAATCTGCGGATGCCGAGAAGTGCCGTTTTCGCGATGCTGCCGCCTTTGGCGACGCCTAGGCCTCCCTGGTGCGAGAGCAGATCGTCCAAATG
>NZ_RZSA01000794.1:0-3168 GCF_003998075.1 Mesorhizobium sp. M2A.F.Ca.ET.037.01.1.1
ATTTGAGAACCGACAACTTGACCTCGAAATTGTCGCGGCGCGCGACGAGCAGCTTTTGCTCGTTGTCGCAAATTTCCGGCGCAACCGTCTGGATTTCCGTGGGGCAGGGGAAGGCCCCTTCGACATTGCCGCTCTGCTCGAACTGCAGCCGCGCGATGCGTGCCTGCAGCGCTCGCGCCTTGGCCTTCTCCTCGCCCAGGCTCGACGTGTTGCCCGAATTGTCGAGACGGATGATGAGGTCGTTCTTCTTGACGGTCTGGCCGATCTGGACGGCGATCTCCTGCACGACGCCGGGTTCGCTGGCTTGGATGACCTGCGTCTTCGAGGCGGGTATCACCTTGCCTTCGCCGCGCGCGATCTCGTCCACCTCGGCAAATGATGCCCAGCCCGTGAAGCACACGAACAGGGCGCCGACGATGTAGACGGACGCGGAGGCGAAAAGAGGTGGCCGGTCTTCCCTTGCAAGCATGTCTGCGTTCCGGTCAGGCACTGCCTTTCTGCAGCGCCTGGATGACTTGTTCCTTTGGCCCGTCGGCGACGACGCGGCCTTGCTCGATGACGATGAGGCGGTCGGCAAGCTCCAGCATGCTGTAGCGATGGGTCGATACGATCAGCGTCGTGTTGCGGTCGAACGCCACCTTGAGCTGCTTGATCAACTGCCGTTCCGAGGCGAGGTCCATCGAACCCGACGGCTCGTCGAGGAAGACGATCGTCGGCTTCGTCAAAAGCAGCCGGGCGATTGCCACCGACTGTCTTTGCCCGCCCGAGAGATTGGTGCCGCGCTCGCCGACATTCATGTCGTAGCCGCGCGGGTGCCGCGAGACGAAGTCGTCGACGCCCGCGGCCTTCGCCGCGTCGATGATCTCCCCGTCGGTCGCTTCCGGCGCCGCCATCAGGAGGTTCTCCTTGATGGTTCCCGAAAACAGGTCGCCGGCCTGCGCGACGATGCCGACCGCGGCGCGAACCTCCGACGGATGGTATTGGCGGATGTCGATGCCGTCGATGAGCAGTTCCCCCGACGTGGGCAGGAAAAGCCGGCCGATCAGGCGGCCCATCGTGGTCTTGCCGGAACCGATGCGGCCGATGATGCCCACCCGCTCGCCGGGCCTGACCGTGATGTTGAGCCCGCTCAGAACCTCGTTTTCCGTGCCGGGATAGGCGAAACCGACATTCCTGAAGACGAGCGCGCCGCTGCGGATCGGCCGGTTGACGAAACCGACCGTGTCGGGGCGGTCCTCCGGCTGCGACATGATCGTGTTGATGATCCTGAGCGACAGCATGGCCTGCCGAAAACGCGCAAGCGTGATCGCGATCTGGCCGAGCGGCGCCACGGCGCGGCCGGCGAGCATCACGGTGCCGATGATGGCGCCCGTCGAGACCTGTCCCTCGGAGAAGGCATAGGCGCCGGCCACAACCAGGGCGACTGTCACGAATTGCTGGATGGCGCCGGTGATGTTGCCTGCCGCCGCCGAGAGCTCCTTGATCTTCTCCGAGGTGTTGGCCGCGTTCTTCGAGTGCTCGCCCCATTTGCGCAGCAGATAGGCCTCGGCGCGCAGCGACTTGATCGTCTCCAGCGTGGAAATGGATTCGACCAGCAGGGCCTGGCGCTGCGATGCCTCGTTCATCGAGGCCGCGACCCGCTTGCCGATCCGCCGCTGCGTCATCAGCCCGACGATGACGGAGATGATGAAAGCCAGCGCCGGTATGATCACCAGCCAGCCGCCGATGGCATAGATCACAGCCAGGAAGACGAACACGAACATCGTGTCGATGAAGACGCTGATGGTGTTCGAGGTGAAGAACTCGCGCACGAACTCGTATTGCGTGACACGGTTTGCGTATTCGCCGGTCGATCCGGGCCGGGCCGAAAGCGAGGAATTCAGCACCTTTTCGAACAGCAGATAGGATATCCGCAAATCCGCCTTGCGTCCGGCATAGTCGATCAGCGACGCCCTGGCCGTCTTGAGCAGCAGGTCGAACAGGATGGCCGCGCCGATGCCGAGCGCCAGCACCCAAAGCGTGGAGATCGCCTTGTTCGGCAGGATGCGGTCGTAGACATTCATGGTGAAGATCGGCGAGGCGATCGCCAAAAGATTGATGAAGACCGCCGACAGCACCACCTTGGAATAGGTGCGCCAGAACGCCCCCATGGTGCCGGTCAGCCAGTGGCGCCTTTCGATCCGCGCGGCCGTGCCGACGGTCATCTCTTCGGCCGTGTTGCCATAGGTGATCGAAAAGGACGTGCCGCCGCTGATGTAGTTCTCGGCGAGTTCCGCCCTGTCGATCGTGGTGCGGCCGTTTTCCTGGGGCGCCGTCAGATATTGCCCGCCCTCCACTTCCGCCAGCAGCGCGATCGGCAATTGGCTGACGCGGAAGACAATCGCCGGGAGATCGAAGCGGCCGCGCAGGAAATCGCGATGGCTGAAATCCTGGACCTCCAGTCCGATGCGCTCGGCCAGATGGCGGATTTCATCCGGCTCGATGCGCGTCTCCGAAATCGGCACGCCGGCAAACAGCACCGTTTCCGCGCTCGGCCTGCCGAGATAGGCCGCAACAGCGCAGAAGCAGGCTTTGAAAGCCTCCTTGGGCGATAAGATATGAGGTTGTTGGTTCACGATCCGCCCCGAAGGACTGCAAGATCGATGCTTACATCGTCTACTTTTTCCTGACCGGCGCGAGGATGTCGAACGGCAGATCGTTCTTCTGCTCCGACGGCGTGCGCGCATAGGTCTCGGTATCGGCCGTGGCCGGCACACCGAATTCCTCACGAGCGTAGGCCGCGGACTGCTTGGCCGGCTGGATGTTGAGCGTCTTCAGCAATTCGCCGGTCGCGGCCAGCAGCCGGTATTCCGCGAACAGCGATGCGTAGGACGACGTGTCGGCCAGTGTCGCGGTGTTGAAGCGCGTGTTCTGGGCATCGAGCACATCGAGCAGCGAGCGCTGTCCGACCTTGAACTGTTCGCGATAGGACGCGACGAGCTTTTCGTTGGTGGCTGCCTGCTGCCGCAGCGTCTTTGCGAGATCCGCCTGGCGGAAGCGTCGGTCCCACGAGGTGCGGACGGCTTCCTCGATTTCGCGCAGCACCTGGTGCAGCGCAAGACGCTGCTCGCTGGTGCGGCGGATCTGTTCCTGCTCGTTGGCCTTGTCGATGCCGCCGCGGTACAGATT
>NZ_RZSA01000795.1:0-3162 GCF_003998075.1 Mesorhizobium sp. M2A.F.Ca.ET.037.01.1.1
GAAGAATCTCAATCGAGTGTTTCCCGGCAGCGCCGACGGATCGGTAACCGAACGCATCGCGGATGCGATTTCGCGCGTGTTGCTACCAATGGCGGAGATCGTATTTGACCTACACAGCATGTCACCAACGTGCGATTCCGCACCGATCAGCACGACGCACCCCATTGCTGATGCTGATCTCATGGCCAAGACGGTCAAAATGGCACAATCGTTCAAGTTTCCCATGACATTAATCTGGGAAGCCGAAGATACGCCTGGAATGTTCGATATCTTGGCCCAAAACCAGGGCAAGGTATTCGTTTGCGCTGAACTTGGTGGTGGCACTGTTGGCTGCGAAGCTCTCGCGATCTACGAAGCTGGGGTACGCAATGCGCTCATCGCGCTCGGACTCGTTGAGGGAAAAGCCGAGTGTCCGACCTTCCGGCAACAGAAGTCCAGCCAGACACTTGAAACGCTATTGTCCGACCGTCTGAAATCGCCTGCGCGGGGCATCTTCGAACCTCGCTGTTCGGTGTTGGATGAAGTGAAGCAGGGAGATGTCATAGGCGTTGTGCATTCCATGGATTCTCTGTCGGTCGACTCCGTGGATATTCACGCGCCTACCACGTCTATCGTTTGCGCTGTAAGATCCGGATTGCATGTGGACGTCAATGAAGAGGTGGCGATCCTTGCTAGGCCGCTGAATCCCTAAAAACTAGATCCGACCTGCTCTGCAGGCAGCACGCCCGTCATGAGGCGGCGTATCCTATGGTTTGTAACGCCCAGAGCTTCGCAGCCTCCGTCATGGTCAGCCAAGCTCCATCTTTTTCCGCGGACCGGTAAGCGTGGATTCCACGCACCCGCCGGACAGAAGCGACACGGTGCGCCATCAATGCGACCCTTCGCGATTATGCCCGGTTCGCTCTGCTACACCTGCGCCGAGGAAAGCTCCACGGGGCGCAGATCGTTCCTCCAGAATGGATCGAGGAGACGCGAAAGGGCAATCATGAGTTGCTCGAGGGCGGTGATCGCACTGAGCTTCCCAGAGGCGCTTATCGCAATCAATTCTGGATCGAGGATCCTGAGCGACGAGCGTTTATGTGCGTTGGACACGGTGGCCAGTGGATCTATATCGACCCGGAAACCGACTTCGCGGAGGTGAAGCTATCTTCCTGGCCCGATGCGGAGACTGATCGTAACGTCGAGACGCTTACGGCGGTCCGCGCCATTACGGATGCCTGCGCGGTTCGCTGAAGATGACGCTCTACCAGCAGTGTCTCACAGAGTTATGGGAATTGTACTAGGACGCGTCACTCGTTGATTTGCGAACTAGTTCCAAAATTCTCTAACGAAAACAAACCATTGTTGGAACACCACGCTGGGTCTACTAATATGAGTGCCTCGCCAGCGCGTGATTTTTAGGGACGAGTTTTGACATGTGATCTTTCGGAATGTCCTATTGCAATAAACTGATTGTTCGATTAACCTTCGTTGCTGAATAAGGCGTGACAAGGCTCACGCTTCACGGGCGGCGGAAGGTGCAAGCCCGTCGGAGTGGGGCCTAAAGAAATCCCGGCCAATGGCGGTCAATGGGAGCAATAGGGGAGAAGAAAATGAGTTTTCCGGGTGACCAGAGCTTGGTGGGGGATAGAATGAATGATTGGTCCCTTGGTCGCCGTGCCATCGTGAAAGCAATTCTTTTGGGATCGGCTGTCTATGTGGCTATGCGCTCAACGGCTCATGCCTCGTCCTGTGCCGACCATATCGTTCGCATTGGCGTCATTAATGCCCCAGACACGATGAACCCTTTTGCGACTTGGGGTTCATTCTTGCCGCTAGTTTTTTCCTATGACTTCTTGGTTGGCGTTGACGCACAGCGCCACTCGGATCGGAAGGGATTTGCCAAGGAGTGGTCTGTTGCCGATGACAACCTTACATGGATCTTCAAGATATGGCCTGGCATGAAGTGGTCGGACGGCCACCCGGCCACAGCTCGTGACGCGGCATTCACTTATAACTACTTGCGCGATTCCATTGGCAAGCCTGACGAGCTTAATGTCGGTTGGAATAACACTGATGGTTTGAAAGCCGTCGAGTCCGTAGTGGCTGTCGACAACGAGACGCTGCAAATCAAGACGAAGGAGCCCTCCCGCTGGCCGATCGATAATTACTTGATGATTGTCCCGGAGCACATTTGGAAGAACATCAGCTACGCTGATGCGCGCAGCACATTCCGCAACGACCCGCCGCTGGTTGGCACTGGGCCTATGATCGTTGCCGAGTTTCGGCAGGGTCAGTTTGTCCGCTTCACGCCAAATTCGCATTTCCGTACAGGACAGCCTGGGACGGCAGGCATGATCCTCCAGATCTTCGCTACGGCCGATCCCATCGCCCAGGGGCTGAAGAGCGGTAGCCTTGATTACGGCGTCAGTCTGACAGTGGCGCAGTGGGCTGACCTTGCCAAAGATCCTAATATTCTCGCCGGTCAATCGCGCGTTGAGCAGCGCGATTTCTTGGCCTTCAATACACTATCGGGGAAGGGGGCCGGTAGCACCAAGGCCCTGCAGGATCCGAAGTTCCGCGATGCAATCGGCTATGCGATCGACCAGCAGGCTATCGTGGATCGGGCTTACCGCGGCCATGCTGATCCTGGGGTAGGGTTGGTAATGCCGGCAGCGACGGATTACTACTCGGATCTGAGCGATATCAAGCGCCACTTCGATCTCGCGGAGGCGGCTCGTCGGCTCGATGCCGCGGGATATCGGGACACGAATGGCGATGGCGTTCGAGAGGACAAGGAAGGAAAGAGTTTCGAGCTCGGACTGATTACCGGGACAAGCTCAGGTTCGCTCGAGATACCAATCGCGGCGGTACAGCTTATTGCAGGCTGGCTCGGACAAATCGGCGTACCCGTCTCGGTGACCCAGTTCGACTCCGGCGCGCTCAACGCCCGCACTGCAGCCCCGGCGAATGGCGGTGGAGGATGGGACCTGCTCGTTAGAGGCAGTTGGTTGTCTCCTTCGGCTCACGACCTGCTCAGTATGGGTAGCAGCAAGAACATCGGCACCGGCAACACGTCGTACTGGACAAATGGCGGCTTCGACGGGCTCCTATCGGAAGTCGACCGCACCGTCGACCTAAAAAAGAGCCAGGAGCTGGTTGAGCAGGCGGTTCGTCTTATCT
>NZ_RZSA01000796.1:0-3149 GCF_003998075.1 Mesorhizobium sp. M2A.F.Ca.ET.037.01.1.1
GGTCTACACCAAGCTCTATGCCGCGGCCGCGCGGGCAGCCGCCGATGCGTCCGACGCTCGCCGCAAGGCCGGCGTCAGCCTTGGCCCGCTCGACGGGCGCATCGTCTCGATCAAGGATCTGTTCGACGTTGCCGGCGAGCCGACCACGGCCGGGTCGCTGATCCTCGCCGGCACCGCGCCGGCGACGCGGGACGCGGCCATCGTGGCGCGGCTCCGGCGGGCGGGCGCCGTGATCGTCGGCAAGACCAACATGACCGAATTCGCCTTCACCGCGATCGGCGACAACCTTCACTATGGCACGCCGGGCAATGCCGCCGACGCCAGCCTGATCCCGGGCGGCTCGTCATCGGGGGCGGGCGTTGCGGTCGGCGAGGGCACAAGCGACATCTCGATCGGTTCGGACACCGGCGGCTCGGTGCGCATCCCGGCCTCGCTCAACGGCATCGTCGGCTTCAAGCCGACGGCGGGGCGCGTGCCTTTGACGGGCGCCTTTCCGCTGTCGATGACGCTGGATTCGATTGGCCCGCTTGCCCGCAGCGTCGCCGATTGCGCGATTGCCGATGCGATCATGGCCGCAGATGAGCCGGCGGCGCTACAGCCGATCCCGCTTGCGATGTTGCGCATCGGCATTCCGCGCGGTGTCTTGTTCGACGAGACGCAAGCCGAGGTCGCGGAAGCTTTCGAGGCCTGCATCGACAGGATCGGGCAGGCTGGCGCCGGCGCCGTCGATTTGCCCATCGACGATCTCATCGCCGAAATGCGCGCCGCGACCAGACGCGGCACGATCGCCTCAATGGAGGGCGCCGAAGTGCATGCCGACTGGCTGGCGAGCGGCGCCTCCGTGCCGGTCGATCCGCATGTCACCGGGCCGTTGTCGCGCGCGCTGGCGGTTCCCGCTTCGGTCTATATCCGCACGATCCGCCGTCGCGGCGAGCTTGCGGCGGCGATGGCGGAACGGCTGAACGTTATAGATGTCCTGGCATTGCCGACCGTGCCGATGGTCGCGCCTTCCATTGCCGCCATGGCCGCCGACGAGGCGTTGCGCGACAGGACCGAAGGGCTGCTCTTGCGCAACACGCAGGTCGCCAACCAGTTCGACCTCTGCGCGATCTCGTTGCCGATGCCGGGCACCAAGCTGCCGGCCGGGCTGATGCTGGTGGGCAGGCACGGGGATGATCGCCGTTTGCTGGCGATTGCAGCGGCAGTGGAGGCGCTGCTTAGCCGTTGAGAGGCGTGCTTCGAACCGAGGCAAATTGGGATCAGGAAAATTTACCGTTGCGTTCCTTCGCGCACCCTTCTGCCGGCGTCTCCGGTCTGCATCGTCGCATGGTCTCGGCGAATTAATCGCCAGTTGGAAAGCGTCGCCGGTAGTGCTCGATCACTTCCGGATTGCGCAGGTTGACGGGCAGCTTGCCGGCGAGCACCAGCAGCGCCTCGCCGGCGGCGCCGACGCCCATGCGCATCATCGATTCCTCGGTGATCCCGGCCATATGCGGGGTGACGATGACATTGTCGAAGCCGAAATAGGGATGGTTGGGCGGCAGCGGCTGCGTTGAAAAGACGTCGAGCGCGGCGCCGCCGATGCGGCCTTCCCGCAAGGCTTCGATCAGCGCCTCGTCGTCGACCACCGGGCCGCGCGAGACGTTGATCAGCAGTGCGCCGGGCTTCATACGGGCGATGCGCTCGCGGCTGATCAGGCCGCGCGTCTCCTCCGTCAGCGGGCAGCAGAGCACGATGACGTCGCTCTGCTCGACCAGCGCGTCGATCGACAGGAAGCCGACGCGCTCGGGCGCCGGGCGCAGGCTGCGCGTCGTTGCCACGACATTGAGGTCGAAACCGTGCGCGGCGATATGTCCGACGGCCCGGCCGACCGCGCCGAGGCCGACAATGCCGATCGTCTTGCCGGCAAGCTCGCTGGTCGAATTGGCATGCTCGCGCCCGGCAAGCCAGCCCTTGGCGCGCAGGTCGCGGTCCATCACGCGGAAGCGCCGCAATAGGGCAAGCGCTGCGAACATCACATGCTCGGCGACCGAGCGGGCATTGACGGCGGGTACGTTCGCGACAAGCACGCCGGCGGCGGTCGCCGCCTCGACCGGGATCATGTCCAGCCCGGCGCCGTGGCGGATAGCGGCTCGCAAATTCGCCGCGCCTTGAAACAGTTCCGGCGGCAGCGGCGCGCGCACGATGACGATGTCGGCGTCGCAGGCCTCAGTGGTCAATGTCTTTGGATCGAGCGCGGAAGCAATTGCAAGCCGCCCGGCGCCGGCCAGCATGGCCGTGGCGCGGGGGTGCAGCGGATGCGTCGACAGGATCTTGCGCATTGCACTCAGGCCTTCTCGAGCGCCGCGCTTTTCGGTTCTGTTCCGCGGCCTTCGATGATCCCTTTCCAGTAGCTCTCGGCGCCCTGCAGATGGGCGCTCATCAGAGCCTGGGCGAGATTGCCGTCGCGGCGAAGCAGCGCCTCGTAGATCTGGATGTGTTCGGCATGCGAGCGCACGCTGCGTTCGGGATCGTTGAAATAGATCGGCAGGCGCTGCTCGCCCATCAGGTAATAGACGCTGCAGATGTTATGGAAGACGCTGTTCTTGGTGGCGCGCACGATCTCGAGGTGGAACTCGCGGTCCTCCTTGGCGAGGCCTTCACCGGCGGCGATGCGCTCTTCGGAGGCTTTCAGGATCTCGCGCAGGCGTTCGAAGTTTTCTTCCGTTGCGCGCGAGCAGGCAAGCTCGGCCGCCTTGATCTCGTGGATCTTGCGCAGTTCTACCGTCTCATAAATCTGCACCGGATCGAGCGGCAGGCCGGCGCGGGCGAACAGCGCCAGCGCTTCCACGCTCGCCTGCTTGGTGTCGATATAGATGCCGGACTTGGCGCGCCGCTCGACGATGCGCATGGCCTCGAGGATGGCGAGCGCCTCGCGGATCTGGCCGCGGCTGACGCCGAAATGTTCCGCCAGCTCGCGTTCCGAAGGCGTGCGGCCGGACTCCTTGTCCGAGTTGGAGAAGAGATAGGCGGCGAGTTCCGCGAGAAGGTTCTTTTCTTTCATCGTCAAATACGTTGCGCGTGCGCCTCCAGGAATCGCTCCGAGATGGTGAAACCCAATCCAGGCTTTTCAGGGATCGCTATCATACCGTCCTTCGCTTCGACAGTCT
>NZ_RZSA01000797.1:0-3135 GCF_003998075.1 Mesorhizobium sp. M2A.F.Ca.ET.037.01.1.1
GTCATACGGCGGTCACAGCAAGCTGAATCGGTCGGCGCGGACGCGCTGATGATTTTGCCGCCGTATCTCGAAGGTCCGTCAGACGAGGATGGAATTTTCAATTTCTACAGGGAAATCGACGCGGCGGTTGGCGTGGATATTGTGGGCTACAACATCCCGCAGGCTACCGGGATCGCGGTTTCGCCACGCCTTTTTGATCGACTGAGCGGTCTCAAGCATTTCAATTACATCAAAGATAGTGCCGGCGACTTCACCGTGCATCAGGAGTATCTGCAGACGGGAGGCAAGGTGCTAAATGGTTGCGATACAACAACCCTCTATGCGCTGATGGCAGGCGCGCGCGGTGTTATCTGGGGCGCAGCAAACTACATGCCTCTTGAGGCTGTCGAATTGTACAACCTTGTGGCAGCGAAGGATTTGGAGAGGGCTCTGGCACTTTGGCAGCGGATGCTGCCCTCGTTGCTTTTTATCTGGCGGGCACCATATACGCCTTCTGTTCTGAGAGCCGCGCAACTGCGCGGCCTCGGAACCGGGAATGTCCGCAAGCCATTGGCAAAACTCTCGGCGGACCAGGACATGGCGCTTCGCGCCGCACTTGCCCCGCTGTTTGAGGTCGCCTCCTAGCCGTCAGGATATCCAGGGGAGTCCCTATGCGAATTGTCCTGGTTGGTTCGACTGGGATTGTCGGGTCGGCCGTAGCGGCCGAACTTGGCAAGCGGCACAACATTATAGGAGTCGGGCGAACTAGCGGCTTATTCAACGTCGACATCGCCGAGCCGAACTCTATCGACCAATTATTCGACAAGATCGGTGCATTTGACGCGTTGATCTGCACAGCAGGGGCCGTGCACTACGCCCCGCTGAACCAATTCACGAATGAACAGTTCGAAATCGGGCTGCGCAGTAAGTTGATGGGGCAGGTCAATCTCGTAGCGAAGGGTCTCAAGCGTATCCGCGACCACGGATCATTTACCTTGACCTCGGGTCTAACCAACGAAGATCCCATCCGGCAGGGAAGCTCGTCCGCCCTGGTCAATGGCGCGTTAGACGGTTTTGTACGCAGCGCGGCAATCGAGCTTGGGCGGGGGCTGCGGATCAATCTGGTCAGTCCGACTCTCGTACAGGAGTCGGTTCAGCTCTACGGCGACTTCTTTCCTGGCACCGCGGCGGTGCCGGCGAGCGAGGTGGCGCTCGGCTACGTCAAGAGCGCAGAGGGCAGTCAAACGGGTCGAGTTTATCGCATGGGTTGGGTCAGAGACGCCTAATCTGACCAACAATGAACGTCGCGCTAACGGAGGACAAGCATGCCCAGGCAACTCTGCATCGGAGGTAGGTGGGAACTCGGTGGTAGAGCGGCCCAATTTCGATGTGACAAACCCTGCGCATCGTTCTGCGGAGGGGGCATCAACTTGTGGATGTCGCTCCATGAATAGGCAGCGGGTGGTCGGCTTAGAAAATGCCCATCAAGGCGCACTATCGTCGTTGCAGGCGACAGGTGAATGTGACGCAGGGCGCCACTTCACCCCCGTGCCAGAAGGCCATATCCGCATCAGCCTCTGCCAGCCCGAACCTATGCTGCAAGAAGCAGCGCTCCGGCTGCGCCGTTTCGCTTCCAGCTACCGCCGCGAGGCCGCATGACCGCCAAAGCCATTCCCGCCAAAGCAAGAGCGGTCATCATCGGTGGCGGCGTTTCCGGCTGCTCCGTCGCCTATCACCTGGCCAAACTCGGCTGGACCGACATCGTGCTTCTGGAGCGCAAGCAGCTGACGTCAGGCACGACATGGCATGCCGCCGGCCTGATCGGCCAGTTGCGCGGCTCGCAGAACATGACCCGGCTGGCGAAATATTCCGCCGACCTCTACGTCAAGCTGGAAGCCGAGACCGAGGTCGGCACCGGCATGCGCCAGGTCGGTTCGATCACCGTGGCGCTGACCGAGGAGCGCAAGCACGAGATCTACAGGCAAGCATCGCTGGCGCGTGCCTTCGATGTCGATGTCCGCGAGATTTCTCCCAATGAAGTCAAGCAGATGTATCCGCATCTGAATGTCTCGGACGTCGTCGGCGCCGTGCATCTGCCGCTCGACGGCCAGTGCGACCCCGCAAACATCGCCATGGCGCTGGCCAAGGGCGCGCGCCAGCGCGGCGCCACCATCGTCGAGAACGTAAAGGTCACCAAGGTCCATACCAGGGCCGGCCGCGTCACCGGCGTGTCCTGGGCGCAAGGCGAAGAGCAAGGCACGATCGAGGCCGACATCGTCGTCAATTGCGCCGGCATGTGGGCGCGCGAACTGGGAGCGCAGAACGGCGTCACCATCCCGCTACACGCCTGCGAGCATTTTTATCTCGTCACCGAGCCGATCCCCGGCCTCACCCGTCTGCCGGTGCTGCGGGTGCCGGACGAGTGCGCCTACTACAAGGAAGACGCCGGCAAGATGATGCTGGGCGCCTTCGAGCCGGTGGCCAAGCCGTGGGGCATGGACGGCATAAGCGAGGATTTCTGCTTCGACCAACTGCCTGAGGACATGGAGCATTTCGAGCCGATCCTCGAAATGGGCGTCAACCGCATGCCGATGCTGGCGACCGCCGGCATCCACACCTTCTTCAACGGTCCGGAGAGTTTTACGCCCGATGACCGCTACTATCTCGGTGAGGCGCCGGAGCTGTCCGGCTACTGGATGGCGACCGGCTACAATTCGATCGGCATCGTCTCCTCCGGCGGCGCCGGCATGGCGCTGGCGCAGTGGATCAATGACGGCGAAGCGCCCTTCGACCTGTGGGAGGTCGACATCCGCCGCGCCCAGCCATTCCAGAAGAACCGACGCTATCTCAAGGAGCGCGTCTCCGAGACGCTCGGCCTGCTCTATGCCGACCATTTCCCCTATCGGCAGATGGCGACCTCGAGGAATGTCCGCCGCTCGCCCCTGCATGAGCATCTGAAGGCGCGCGGCGCGGTGTTCGGCGAAGTCGCCGGCTGGGAGCGCGCCAACTGGTTCGCACGCGAGGGCCAGGAGCGCGAATACCGCTATTCCTGGAAGCGGCAGAACTGGTTCGACAACCAGCGCGAGGAACACCTCGCGGTCCGAAACAAGGTCGGCCTGTTCGACATGACCTCGTTCGGCAAGATCCGTGTCGAAG
>NZ_RZSA01000798.1:0-3131 GCF_003998075.1 Mesorhizobium sp. M2A.F.Ca.ET.037.01.1.1
CGCTGATCCGCTCCGGCCCGGACTGGATGACGCCGGACGGCGTGATCGCGTTCTGCGCCTGCAGGCTGGCCACGATTTGCTGCTGGTTGAGGCCGAGCGCCGCGATCTGGCGCGTCGAGAACTCGAGATAGATGGCCTCGTCCTGCGCGCCGACCAGATCGACCTTGCCGGCATTCGGCACAGTCAGGATCTTGGTGCGGACATCTTCGACATAGTCGCGCAGCTGGCGTGGCGTCAGCCCGTCGGCGGTGAAGGCATAGATGTTGCCGTAGACGTCGCCGAAGCGGTCGTTGAAGAACGGTCCCTGCACGCCCTGCGGAAGCTGCGCCTTGATGTCGTTGACCATGTTGCGCACCTGAAGCCAGTTCGGCACGACGTCGCGCGCCTTGGTGGTGTCCTTCAGGTTGAGGAAGACGACCGTTTGGCCGGCAGTGGTGACCGATTTGGTGTAGTCGAGGCTGTCGAGCTCCTCGAGCTTTTTCTCGATGCGGTCGGTCACCTGCTGCACCGTCTCCTTGACCGAAGCGCCCGGCCAGTTGGCCTGGATGATCATGGTCTTGATGGTGAAGGCGGGATCTTCCTCGCGACCAAGATTGAGATAGGAGAAGATGCCGGCCACCACGAAGACCAGCATGAAATACCAGACCATGGAGCGGTGACTGAGCGCCCAGTCGGAGAGGTTGAAGCCCTTCATCAGACACCGCCCTCCGGCACTTTGACCTTCTGGCCTTCGGCGAGGCTGTGGACGCCGGCTGTGACGACGCGCATGCCGGCCTCGAGCCCTCCGGCCTCCGTGAAGCTGCCGCCGCTCTTGGACGCGACCTTGATCTCGCGCGCGCTCACGCTGGAGGATTGCGGATCGACGATCCAGACTTTCTCAGAGCCGTCTTTTTCGAGCAGCGCCGATATCGGCAGTTCGATCGTCGGGTCCACCTTGGTCATACGCGTCGCGGTGATCGTCGAGCCCAGGCGGAACGCTGTCGGCGGATCGACCAGCGTCAGCTTCACGCGCCTTGTGCGCGTGGCGCCTTCCGACTGCGGCGCGATCTCGCGCAGCCTCGCCTGTGTCTTGATCGTCGGCAGCGATTGCAGGACCACCTCGAAGGGCATGCCGACGGTGAGGTCGCCGGTCAGCTGATCGGGGATGTCGACCACCGCCTCGCGCGGGTCGGTACGCGCCACGGTGACGACGGTCTGTCCGGCCGAAACCGTCTGGCCGACCTCGGCGCCGGTAGCGGTGACGACGCCGTCGAAATCGGAGAACAGCCGCGCATAGCCAAGCTGCTCCTGCGACTTGGCCAAAGCGGCATTGGCGCGCTCGACGCCGGCTTCCGCCGCCTGCCGCGCCTGTTTCGCGGCGTCGAATGTCGCCTGCGATGTGTTGGCCGAGGCCAGCAGCTGGCGCTGGCGATCCTCGCTGGCGGCGGCGTTGATGAACTGCGCCTGCGCGTTCGACAGATCGGCTTTCGACGCCTGGACGGCAAGCTCCAGCGCCGTCGGATCGAGCGCCGCGATCGTCGTACCCTTGGTGACGAGGTCGCCGACCTTGACGTCGCGCGAGACGACGCGGCCGAGCAGCCGGAAGGCGAGGTCGGCACTGTATTGCGGCTCGACCGAACCGGCGAAGCCGAAGGTCTCGACGGTCTTCGGCTCGATCACAACAGACAGGACAGGCCGGATGACCTCCGGCGGCTTCTCTTCCGAGCGCGAGCAGGCGGCGAGCGCGGCTAGGACAAGCAGGGGAGCGACGTGCCGCAACCGGTTCATTGGCTGGCTCCAGCGATCTCGACCGTTTGTCCGGGGCTGAGCAACTGTCCGCCGGCGGTAACGACGCTCTGTCCTTCCTGCAATCCCTTGTCGACGGCGATGATGCCTGAATCGAAGGCGAGCACCTCGACCGGCGTCTCCGTCACCGCCTTGCTCGACGGATCGATCACCCAGACGGCGGGCTTGCCGGTGGCGGATGTCAGAGCCTGCCAGGGCAACAGAATGGCCCTGACCGGCTTGGCGCTGACCGTGCCGATCACGGCCGCGCCCAACGGCATGCCGGCCGGCGTGTCAGGGATGCCGACCTTGACCCGGATCGATCCGGACTGGGTGTCGACCGCCGGCGAAATCTCGCGAACCTTGCCGACCGCGCGCACCTGCGGGTCGGACAGCAGCGTGATCGTCACCGCGGGCGAGGGCGGGGTCTGGGCAACCAGCGTCTCGTGCACGTTGAAGACAGCGTCGCGGTCGCCGTCCTCGGCGATGGTGAACACGGTCTGCGCCGCTTGCACCACCTGCCCGGCCTCGACCTGGCGCGCCGTGATGACGCCGGCAGCCCCCGCCTTGAGCTCGGTGTAGGAAAGGTTTTCCTTGGCATTGGCGAGGGCGCTTTGCGCCGCGTCGACGCTGCCTTGCGCCACTTTCAGGGCCTGGTCCGCGCTGTCGAAATCCCGCCTCGTCGTGAAACCCTGCGAAAGCAGCGTCTTTTGCCGTTGGTAGGTGGCCTCGGCCTGGGTGAGCTGCGCCTGCGCCGCGTCGAGATCGGCCTGGGCCGAGCGCAGGTCCGACTCCTGTTCCTGCGGGTCTATGCGCGCAAGCACCGCACCCTGGTCGACATGCTGGCCGACATCGACCAGACGCTCGGCGACCCGGCCGCCGACGCGGAACGACAGATTGTTGAGCGTGCGTGCGGCGATCACCCCGGTCAGCGAGGTTCGCGGCGCGTAGTCGGCGAGGGCGACCGTTTGCGTCGTCACCACCACCGGCAATTTCTTTTCCGCCGCCTGCTGCTTCTGGCAGCCGGCCGCCGAAATCGCCGCGCCGGCGCAGACGAGCAGCAACAACGTTTTTGAACGAAAAGGATGGCGGTGTGGCGAAGACGGCAAGGCGGACGATGTCGCTTTCCTGCTCATGGTTCCCCTCAAGCCGTGGGGGCCGCTGCCGCCGGCGGCACGTCGCGGATGAAATGAGATTAATCCATCGGCGGGAAAAGGAAACTCTTTCCGGGGCGTGTTTCGTCAGCCTGGTTAAGGGCATTCTCGCAGGCCCAATCGACTGGGCCATGGTGCCGACTTGAGCAAAACATGAAATAAGGCCAGAAGGGATTTCAACGGCATCAAACGAGAACGGGCCCAATCTCGATG
>NZ_RZSA01000799.1:0-3131 GCF_003998075.1 Mesorhizobium sp. M2A.F.Ca.ET.037.01.1.1
GATATTAAAGAGAATGTTCAAGCCTGCCGCTAAAGCCGCATAAGAACCTGGCCCGCGCGGTTCGGGCACTGGGATCCAGCGGCAACGTCAGCTGTTGCATCGGATCGTCGCCGGGATCATGATCCCCTTGGCTAATAAATTCCGACGTAGAATCGTTCGGACCGTTCGCTTTCTGCGCCGGTTTCACCGTGGCTTCCGCGACAGTGCGGTCGCCCGACAGGAGGGGAAGCGTCATGGGAGTCCAAACAGAACTTGCTCGCAACTTTCTCGGATCAATTCTCCAGCCCGGCGCGCCGACTTTTGATGAGGTAAGGAGGATACACAATGGCCTCGTCGACCGACGCCCCGCAGTCATTGCCCGTTGTCGAGGTATTGCCGATATCGTCGATGCTGTCCTTTACGCCCAGGCGACCGGACTGGAGATTTGCGTACGCGGCGGCGGCCACAACGTCGCTGGGCGTGCAGTGGTCGACAATGGCCTTATGATCGACCTCTCCTTGATGAAAGGAGTTCACGTGAATGCTGCCGCCCGGACGGCCATAGTCGAGGGTGGGGTGACTTGGAGGGAGTTGAATAGAGAGACCCAGTTGCATGGTCTTGCGACCACTGGAGGCGTGATTGGAAGTACTGGTGTTGCTGGACTTACCCTCGGCGGCGGCCTTGGATGGCTTATGCCGAAATACGGGATGGCGCTGGACAATCTGATCTCCGTCGATCTGGTGCTCGCAGACGGTTCCGTAGTGAAAGCGAGCGCCGACGCAAATCCCGATCTCTTCTGGGCGCTCCGTGGCGGCGGTGGCAATTTTGGCGTTGCCGCTTCCTTCGAGTTCCGCCTGCATTCCGTCGGCCCTGTCGTGTTCGGAGGTATCGTTGCCTTTCCATTCCATGAGGCGAGACAAGTCCTCCGCGGGTTCCGGGACCTCGCTGAAAATGCCTCGGACGACCTTATGCTCGTCGCCGGCTTAACTACCGCGCCAGACGGGTCGGGCACCCCGATCGTTGCCATCGTTTCCTGTCATATCGGCTCACCCGAAGATGCGGAGATCGTTGGAAGCCAGATCCGGAGCTTTGGCACCGTAGCGGTGGATGCGTTAGGGCCGATACCCTATGTGGACCTCAATGGAATGCTGGACGCGGGCTTCCCTTCCGGCGCATTCAACTACTGGAAGTCCACGTTCCTTCCGCGCCTTGACGACGATGCTGTCGAGGCCCTCGTGATCGCGTATGAGCGCTGCCCGGTTCCAACAAGCTCGATCTTGCTGGAAGGTTTCCACGGCTTTGCGTCGCGCGTTCCGGTAGAATCCACCTCCTTCGCGCTCCGTGACATTGGCTTCAACACGCTCGTGCTTGGCCAATGGATGGACAAGGCCTCTGCGGATCGCACCACCGCTTGGGCGCGCGCCAGCTTCGATGTACTCAAGTCCTTTGCTGGCAAGCGTCGCTATGCAAATTATTTGGGGGCAGACGAGGACGCCGGCGCGGCAGCGTTGGCCGCCTATGGTCAAAACCTCGCAAGGCTGCGGCAGTTGAAAACGCGCTATGACCCGAACAACATCTTCCATCATAACGTGAACATACCACCCGCCTAGGATATGGCGTTCTAGTCAGAGTAGGGTACCGCCAATACAGCGATGCAACCGGTTTGTCTGTCGATAGGGCTTCGAAAGTGAGGTTACCAGGTTCAAACACTGTTCCCGCAACCAATTCTATCATAACCGTCCCGGTCTGACCGGGGCGGTTTTTTGCGTTTAAAGCGCACGCAATCGTCGCTGCGCGCCGGTGGGAGCATCACCGCGCCGAGAAGCCGCGCGAACCGGAAGAGCGAGCAAGTTTGTGCACCTCAGGAGAGATATGGCGCGCTTTAAAGGCAAGCCTTTTGTTTCTATTGTGTGCGGTTACCGGTTGCTCGTATTTGGGAGTAGCTAGGGCAAGGCCCGATGTCGGGAAGGCAGCTATGCGCCCACAGTCAGCCGTAGAGATCAGCCTGCAACTTCCGGAATGCGGACATCGCCGGCGACCACTGTAGAGGTCGTGGTTGCTAGAAGCGGTCGCCATTTTACCAAGCTTCAATTGCCAGATGCGAATACAAAGCGCCTGCGCTTAGGTGGCAATTGCATCAGAGCCTGCGCCGCAAACGATCGCGCAGACCAGCTCATTCTTCTCTATCGAGATGCGACCTTTGCGCAGGGCGGCGAGGGCGGCAGCGCCGCTGAGGTCCGCCGCCAAGCCCATTTCGAACCAGAGCCATTTGGCTGCGGCGCGCATTTCGTCGTCGCTGACCAGCACGATCTCATCGACCCGATCGCGAACGGCTTCGAAGATTCGATCGTCGGAGCGCGCGCACGACATTGTTGCTACCCAGGTGGTCACCTTGTCGAGGGCGATGTTGCGGCCCGCCTCCAGCGAACGCAGCAGCACCGGCGATCCTTCGGCTTCGATGCCGACCACTCGCACACCCGGCTTCAGCCCCTTGAGCGCAGTGGACACCCCCGTGATAAGGCCGCCGCCACCCATCGCCACGAGCACGGTGGTCATCTCAGGCAGCTCCTCGAGCAGCTCGAGGCCGACCGTTCCCTGCCCGGCAACAACATCCGCGTCGGCAAAGGGATGGAAATATGCCGCGCCTGTCTCGCGGTGGAAGGCCAGAGCGGCGACGTTGGATTCATGCCAGGCGGAGCCAACGATCCGAACGTCGGCCTTCCAGGCCCGGAGCTTTTCGATCTTCTCGAGCGAGGCGTTGCTCGGCAGGAAAATAGTGGCCGGCACCTGTGCCATGAAGCCGGCGCGGGCCGTGGCGATGCCGTGATTTCCCCCTGATGCGGTGACGATGCCATGAGCGATGTCGCGGGCATCGAGCGCCAGCAGCCGGTTCGTGGCGCCCCGCGCCTTGAACGAGCCCGTGACCTGCAGCAGCTCAAGCTTCAAAGCAAGCCGATAGCCTTCGCCAGCTCCCGACTGGAGATTGGTCGCCTCGACCACCGGCGTGCGGCGGACATTGCCTCTGATCCGCTCGGCCGCCGCCCGGATGTCGTTCAGCTCGACGATCATGCGATCGCTCCCTCATAGGGCGCGGCCACCGTCACGCAGCAATTACCGACGCCGACCGGCCAGGCTGCCGACGACTATAGACC
>NZ_RZSA01000079.1:0-11733 GCF_003998075.1 Mesorhizobium sp. M2A.F.Ca.ET.037.01.1.1
TCGTAACCATGCAGGGCCTTGAAGGCGCTGACATGGTCGTCGTCGGCGACGACATCCCCGCAGGCCGTTCCTTCGCCATTCCGGTCGAACCCGACCGCCTGAAAATGCTGAGGGTCTTCGTTCGCCAGCCGGCGGACCAGATCCGCGCTCCGGCACAGACCTTCAAGTTCCGCGTCGAGGACAGAGCCAGCTTTGAGTCGAACGAGTACACCGCCACCTTCAACGCGCCGGAGCCCCTCAGATGACTGCCAATGTACAAAAGCCTCGTGAATTCACCGGCAGGCACATGCTGGTCATCATCCTGGCCTTTTTCGGCGTGGTCATCGCAGTCAATCTGACCATGGCAACGCTCGCCAGCACAAGCTGGACTGGCCTCGTCGTCGAAAACACCTATGTGGCGAGCCAGCAATTCAACAAGAAGGCCGAGGAAGGACGGGCGCAGGCAGCACTTGGCTGGACCGGCAAGCTGACCATCGCATGGGGCGAAGTTCGCTATGGCCTCGCCGACGTCGCCGGCAAGCCGGTTCCCTTGCACGGCGTCAAGGTGCTGTTTCGCCATCCCGCGTACGAGAAGGAGGACAAGTCGGTCACCCTCGCACCCGCCTCGGGCCAGGAATTCGCAGCCCAGCACATGCCGAAGGACGGCGTCTGGATTGTCGAAGTCGACGCCGACGCCGGTCTGGACAAACCGTATCGCGACGTCCGCCGGATCATGATTTCCAATGGAGCGCTGCAATGAGTTGTTGTGCACCGGGCGCCGAAATGGCGCTTGATCTGGTCAACACCGGATCGGTCCTGCCGTCCAGCCAGGAGATCAGGCTGGCGAGCCGATCGCTTGGCGATGATCTTCACCAGACCGATCTTTCAGTACCGACGGTTCATTGCGCAGGCTGCATCCAGACGATCGAGACGGCGCTGGGAAAGCTCGATCGCGTCGAGAGCGCCCGCGTCAACCTGTCGACGAAACGGGTCTCTGTCCGGTGGCGTGGTGACGAGGTCCCACCGTTCGTCGTCGCGCTTGGGCGGCTAGGCTACCAGGCGCATCTCTTCCCTTCCGAGGTCGGCGACAAGGACAGGACGTTATCGGATTTGATCCGCGCGGTCGCGGTTGCCGGCTTTGCGGCGGGCAACATCATGCTGCTTTCGGTCTCGGTCTGGTCCGGCGCCGAAGGTGCTACCCGCGACCTGTTTCACTGGGTCTCGGCGCTGATCGCCATTCCTGCCCTCGCCTTCGCCGGCGGCATCTTCTTCCGTTCGGCCTGGAATGCTTTGCGCCATGGCCGCATGAATATGGACGTGCCGATCGCGGTCGGTGTTTCGCTCGCCTACGCCATGAGCCTCTACGAGACGATCAACCATGGCGATCACGCCTATTTTGACGCGTCGGTATCGCTGCTGTTCTTCCTGTTGATCGGCCGCACGTTGGATCACGTGATGCGCGAACGTGCCCGGACCGCTGTGAAAGGCCTGTCCCAGTTGGCCGCACATGGCGCCATGGTGCTGCGCAGCGACGGCGCGCGCGACTATTTGCCGGTCGGCGAGATCGAACCAGGCATGCGGTTGTTGATCGCAGCCGGTGAGAGGATCCCCGTCGACGGCAAGATCATCCAGGGAACGTCGGATCTCGACTGCTCGCTGGCCTCAGGCGAAAGCACGCCGAAAAACGTGGCGCCGGGCGAAGCAGTTCAGGCCGGCGTGCTCAATCTTACCGGCCCGCTGACGATTGAGGCGACAGCCGCCGCGAAGGATTCGTTTCTGGCGGAAATGGTTCGTCTTATGGAAGCCGCAGAGGGCGGCCGCGCGCATTATCGCCGGATCGCCGATCGCGTTTCAGCGCTCTATGCCCCGGTGGTTCATCTCACAGCCTTCGCGACGTTCCTTGGCTGGATGGCGGTGACCGGCGACTGGCACCGGGCGATAACCATCGCCATTGCCGTTCTGATCATCACCTGCCCGTGCGCGCTCGGCCTCGCCGTACCGATCGTTCAGGTGGTCGCCGCGCGGCGCCTGTTTGAGAACGGCATCATGGTAAAGGACGGTTCTGCCATGGAGCGCCTGGCGACGATTGATACAGCGGTGTTCGACAAGACCGGAACGCTCACGCTCGGCCAGCCCCGGCTGGTCAATGCATCGTCGATCGATCCGGCCATGCTGGCAGTCGCGGGAGACATGGCTACGCATTCCCGCCATCCTTTTTCAAAGGCCATAGCCGGTTTTGCCCATCCCGGCGGGCAGTACAAATTTGATGCCGTCACCGAGCATCCAGGGTTTGGAATCGAAGCCACTGGAGCCGGAAGCACCTGGCGGCTAGGCCGACGCGGATGGGCTGGATGGAGAGCCCGGACCGGTGGTGAAGGCAAACATGGCGGAACCGTGCTGACAAAAGACGGGTTCATTGTCGCGACCTTCGATTTTGAGGACGCGCTGCGCGCAGACGCCAAGGCGGCGATCGGGCAATTGAGCCATGCCGGGGTGTCAGTGGAAATGCTGTCGGGCGATACTGCGGGTGCCTGCGGTGAAGTCGCAGAAATGCTGGGTGTCAAGGACTTCGTTCCGTGCCTGCTGCCATCCGGCAAGGTCGAGCGCATCGAGACCCTGGCGAAAGACGGACACAAGGTTCTGATGGTTGGCGACGGCCTCAACGACACGCCGGCGCTCAGCGCGGCGCATGTCTCGATCGCTCCAGCTACCGCCGCCGACATTGGCCGCAATGCCGCCGACTTCGTATTCCTGCGCGAAAGCCTTCTGGCAGTGCCTCTCGCGCTGGACGTCTCGCGCAAGGCGGGACACCTGATCCGCCAGAACATCGCGATTGCGATCGTCTACAATGCGGTGGCAGTACCAATCGCCATCCTCGGGCACGCCACGCCTTTGTTAGCGGCGATTGCCATGTCTGCCTCATCGGTGCTTGTTATTGGAAACGCATTGCGCTTGCACGGCTTCGGGGCGAATGCGACGCTGCAAGTTATTCAAAAAGTCGGACGCTCCGCAGTCAGCTATTCGGCATAATCCTCGTGACGACGTTGCTCTATCTCATACCAGTGGCCCTTTTTCTGGGTGCACTGGGTGTGTCCGGCTTCGTCTGGGCATTGCGAAGCGGTCAATACGAAGATCTCGACGGAGCCGCCGAGCGGATACTAATTGATCGGGACGACAAACCGGAACGCTGATTTCAATCCGCTGTGCATAAGATGCGCGGATCGCGCTCGTCAGTCGAGCCGGCTCGGTCGGGAACAAGCTGTCCATGCTCCATGCTCCATGCTCCATGACCATCTTGACCTAAGCTGCACACTACATTTGTGAAAAGCCTCTGTCGTGCGAAGGACTGCCTCCCATTGCACCCAGTATGAGGCGGCTGATGCCACGAGAGTACCTCGCGTGGCCGGACGAGAGCTTGGCCATGTGCGCACGGGTTCCAAAGTGGAACGTCACGGTCGATCACCTGACCGTGAACCGCCAGTGCCGATTGGTCATGTCTGGCTGATCCAGATCAGGGTCATACTCATCGGTGTGTTCTATTGACCAGTCTTCGACGGAGAAATGCATGACTTACGGAAAGATTGGTCGTCATTATCAGCACCTTCACGGTTCTGGGTTTTCTGTCGTGTGGTCGGCCATGCCTTGTGCTTACGGCGCAGCCATTAGCTGACCGGCGTCGTGTGTATCTCGCTTGCTGGCTGACCATCCGCGTGGCTGCGCGGACACGGGGGCCGATCAACAGCTTTCGCCTTTGATGGGTTGTGTGCGTCGAAAGTGGCCTTCTTTGGGCTGACTTCGTAGAAATGTTCCAGGGCTCGCATCCAGCGCCGAAGATCCTCGTGATGTCAACGTGCTGCGGAGCATCATCGGGGTTGGGACGTGCGTTTTCGAGATCGATCAACCGTCCGAAGTTGATCATTGGTTCGAGTGACGCGCGCTATTTCGACGACTATGTCGCCGCGTGGGCTTTGCTCTATCGGCGACTGAATTGCAAGGACATCGACATCGAAGCCATGCAGCAGGTTCTTGATGAGATATGCGCGGTCGTGGATAAAAGTTTCCGCTACCTTGGCTGGGATGACGAGAGAGAGCGCTACGTTCGATACCCTCGCAAGAGAGCCCGCTTCGACGTCGTGGAGCGTGAGTAGTATGCGCAAGGGTTCCAGGTGGAATGTGGCGATCGATGCGGCGCGGCCGTGGCTGACCAGCGTCGCGAGTGTCTCGCTTGCTGGCGGCGATCTGCGCGGCTGCGCGGCCAAAGGGCGGGATCGGTTAGCCGCATCCACCTCTGAGCGCTTTGAGTGCTTCGTTGCCGATCGATGCGAATCTCCCGGCCCAGCGCCTTTAGGCAATGCGGCGGCCACGGAGCTCATGTCACTCGGCTCAGTTCCACCGTTACACGAGGATAGGCGACCGGATGGCGGCACGCTGATGGGCTCTGACGATAATTTTGACATCGTTGTCGTTGGAGCCGGCCCGGTCGGCCTTTCGTTCGCTGCGTCGCTTGCCCAAAGCGAACTCAAGGTGGCAGTTGTTGAACAGAACACATTCGATAGTCTGGCGAATCCGGCTTTCGATGGTCGCGAAATCGCGCTGACCAACGCTTCGATCAGAACCCTTCGCGAGCTCGGCGCCTGGGATGTCATCCCGGCTTCGGACAAATCAGCACTTCAAGGCGCGCGCGTGCTCAACGGCTCGAGCGCATTCGCTCTTCGTTTCGATCCTCCCAGCAACTCTGGAGAACCGCTGGGGGTTTTGGTTCCAAATTGCCGGATCCGCGAGGCGCTGTTCAAAATCGTCCGCTTGCAGGATCGCGCCCGGCTGTTGTGCGGCCACTCGGTCGTCGATGCAACAAACAGCCAAGAAGGAGCAGTCGTAACGCTCTCTAATGGCGCGCGTTTAACTGCTCGGCTGGTTGTTGCCGCGGATTCGCGTTTGTCCGCCACGCGTGATCTGCTAGGCATCGGCGCCGATATCAACCGGCTTGGCCACTCGATGCTGATTTGCCGAGTGAGGCACGAGCGCGCCCACCACCAGATCGCCATCGAATGGTTCGATCACCATCAGACGATAGCGATGTTGCCCCTCGCGGAGGGCATGTCGTCGCTGCTGCTCACATTGCGCTCAAACGAGGCCTATAGACTGCTTGCCTTCGATGATGATTTGTTCCTGTCGGAGTTGACGAAACGGTGTCGAGGGCGCCTTGGAAAAATGACCTTGGCAAGCAAGCGCCACACCTATCCGCTGGTCACGACCTGGGCGCACAAATTCCGGGCGCCGAGCGCCGCACTCATCGGCGACGCTGCCATCGGCATGCACCCGGTGACCGCTCACGGATTCAACATCGGTCTCAGCAGCCAGAAGCAACTCGCCCGTGGAATCATGACTGCGTGCCGCGACGGCCGCAATGTTGGCGACCCCGACATGCTGCATATATACGAAAGGCGGCTGCGCCTGTCGGCGGCGCCGCTCTACCATGCAACGAACATATTGATTGGACTCTACTCCAGAGACCACCTGGCGGCACGGCTTGCAAGGCATCTGGGGCTTCGCTTTGCCCAACATGTTCCCCTTGTCCGGCATGGGATATCGGCGGAGCTCCAGCGGTGATACTGCACCAGCAGTCGCATTTTTGCGCGTGCTGGGCGAGCGATGGGAGAGAGTGCATGATGCACCGGAGTAATCCTGCTCCCCGACGCTGATCTCCGATTGAAGAATTAACCCGTCCTTCAGGGGGGCTGCATAGGCTGCGGACAAGCAGGAGTAAGCAAGCTGACCCGTCCAGCCTTGGAAAAGAAGATCCGCTGGAGGCGAGAATCCTTCAGGACCAGCTCGCTGATCTGAGGGCAGGCCTTTTCGTCTCAATGCCGATAAGCATTGTGCTGTCCGGGCTGATTTTGACCGTGCAGGCCCTTTCCGGGAACGGTCTTGCTGGCGCGGCCTGGTTTTCGGTCGTTAATGCGATAAATGCCGCCCGCCTTGCACTCGCCCGTCATCAGCTGAAGGAACCCGGAGTCCAGGATGATCTGACACGGGTTTGGCTGCGGCTTCGCTGGTTTGGCAGGCTTGCTCTTCTGGCGGGATTCACCTGGTCATTCCTTGCCATCCTAACGGCTGGATACACGACGTCTCAAGCATCGCTGCATCTAATAATTCTGGCGGGCATTTCAGCTGGCGCGGTCACGTACGGCAGCTCATATGCTGCGGCAGCGATATGCTTCATCACACCGCCACTCCTCATTGCCGCCGCATGTTTGCTGACGAAGGGAGCCCCGGAAAACTACATTCTGGCTTTTGCCGTCCTGCTTTTCGAGGGCGGCCTGGTTCGATCCTCGTTCGTTGGACAAGCGCGCTTCCGTGACGCGAGCCGCCTGAGACATCAAGCCGAGCGGCTTGCCGCGGAAATGGAGCGCAATTCCAGGGAGGACCATCTTACCGCGCTCCTCAACAGGCGGGGCCTCGAACATGCAATCGATCAGTTTGAGAACACCGATGGACCCTTTGTGGCCATGCTGATTGATCTGGACGGGTTCAAATCTGTCAACGGTACCTACGGTCACAGAACGGGTGACGAGCTGCTTGCCAGGATCGCCCGCCGAATAGAGGAAGAAGCACCGGAGGGCTCAACGCTCGCCCGCATCGGTGGGGATGAATTCGTGCTGGTTTTTTCTTCGCGAAAGAATTCTCCTTCTCCCACCAATCTCGCGTCCAATCTCATAGCCAAGCTTGCTCGCCCCTATCCTGGGATCGCATCCGTCCGCATTGGAGCGTCTATAGGAATCTACTTGGCTGAAAACCCCGGACTGACGGAAATGTTGTTGCGGGCCGACATCGCCCTTTACACAGCTAAGCGCCGCGGCAGGAATGAATTTTGTCTGTTCGGTGCCGAGCTAGCCCGGGAACTGCAACGCCGCCAGTCAATCGAACGCGATCTTCATTCGGCGATAACGATGAGAAGCTTGGTCGCTTGGTTTCAGCCAATCGTAAGACTCGAAACTGAAGCGTCGTCGGTTTTGAAGCCTTGCTAAGATGGTCTCACCCGCTTCACGGTCCCATTTCTCCGCCCGAGATCATGACAGCGGCACGCGAAACTGGAATGCTTCAGCTGCTAACTCAAACGGTATTCGCCGACTGTTGCGCTCTTATCGAGGGCTTGGTCAAAGCTGACCGTCGTGATGTTCGTGTGGCGATGAATGTTTCACCGCGCGAGTTGGAAGCTGGCGATATTGACGAGATGATTCTTAATGGTCTGGCGGCAAAAGACCTCCCTGCAACGATGTTCGACATCGAGATTACCGAAGAAGCCCCAGTGGATCCGGACAGAGTGGATGAAAAGCTCGGCCAGCTTTCACATGCTGGCATTTCTATCGCGCTCGAGGACTTCGGCACCGGTTTTTCGACGTTGGCATCGCTCAAGGACAGTCGGATCAGGAAAGTGAAAATAGATCAGGGCTTCATTCGCGGCTTAGCCAAGTCCCGGGAGAATCGGCTGCTTGTCAAAGCGGTGATTGACCTTGGTAGGACGCTCGGGATCGAGGTCATGGCCGAGGGCGTTGAAACAGAGGCAGATCGGCAAACTCTGTACAAGCTTGGCTGCAGAACCGCGCAGGGCTTCCTGTTCTCTAAGGCAGTGCCTCTCCATTTGGCACTTGATTCGGTAGTAAAAGAGCACGCGAAGGAGTTGTGACCGGCCTCTCCGTCCGTGCTGCTCGCGGAACTTTCATGTGGGGTGGACCTGACGCGCGAAAGCCGTTTCGGACGGTAGAGTTATTACGGGGGCGAAACTGAGCACGTGGTTTGGATAGCAGCAATCCGGTCCACCGGCGCACATGCAGCGGCTTCATACAAGCGTTCAAGTTGCGAGATGAGCTTGAGTGAACGACGTCGGAGAATTGCGTCCCTTGGACGCTGGTTTCGCGGTTCCCGTAGGATTCGATTACGGGAAGCGTTCTTGGCTGCTTCTCGGCTCAGCGCTCATCTGGATGAACAACGTACCCGCGGTCAAGGTTTTCGCGACCTCAACCCAGTCACCATCCCGCAACAGCAGCGGTCGGGTCCTGATCAAGCGCTCAGCCTCAGCACAGGTGCTGGAGCAACGGTAGAGCGCGGAAAACGTGTATCGGAATGCGCTGGCTCACCATAGGAAGCTGCCACGGCATGTCGAATGTCCCCAGGGGGCGGGACCGTTCCCTTGCATTTGTCTCGATGACGGGCTCTCAAAGCTAAAGCCAAGAGAGCTTTATAAAAATCGCACCCGATCGGCTGCGCAACGACGACCAGCTGAGGCCCGATCGGGTGCTAAGGTCGTGCCAAAAAAGGCGCGTCACTGTCGCATTTCTAGCCGGCTTGCGATCGGACGTCATCTCTTGGCGATCGTTGCCCCTTCTCTCAAATGCGCTTAGCGGCGCCGACGGCGAATAGCGCAAGCTTTTCCACCCGTTTCTACTCCACTACCGAGACTCGTCACCAACCTCCTTTTATTCGCTTCCATATGGCCCATCCTGTCTCCAATCGAGGAGGAGCGCGAACATGGGCCAAGCCGTAGAACGTCTCAGTCTCGGGAATTCTTCTGCTCGCCAAACTGCCGTTGTCACCGGCACCATATTTGGCAGGGTGACAGTGAACGACAAGATATCAGGCGTTCTTGTCTGGGCTGAACTATGCTTGCAAGCCATAACCCAAAAATCGCCGATCCCTTTGAATTCGAGCCGGATGAATGGGTGTTTCAAAATTTTTGGCGGTTTTAGGCAGAACCCTCCGATGGCCCGCGTACCGGTCAAGCTTCGTGAGCACTTTAGGTTCGTCGATCAGGCATAGGTTTGTATCCCATGCCACATGCTGGCCGTTTGCCTAGTTCGGAAGCCCTCGAGAGGCGTTGCTCGTCTTGGTATGGCGTCGCCCCTTTTTCCGATCCATCGGCCACGGAGCTAGAATGCTGTCTAGCTGTTGCCGCCTACTTGGTCATCCGGCATGGAGATGCCTATATACCGACCTTCGAAAGGCTGGAATACGAGGTCGAACAAATGCGGCGGAAGCTCGGAAATCGCGAGCGAGCGCAGCGCGTGCTGGCCACGCTCAACCTAAATGGCTCGGACAGCTGGAGCCGTGAGGTTGGTTCTCAAGGCCTGGATGGCGCCGCAATCACATTCGCCCGGGCGGGGTAAAAGCGATTTTTTGAAGCCACTCGCGCTTTTGCGCTAACGAAGGTCCCGCGCCGTATTTGGGCCGGATCCATTTGTGGCCCATCAGAGAAGCAATTACCTTCTCCGGCGCCTCAACTGCCGTCAGCCGGTCCTCGAAAGTGTGTCGCAGGCTATAAAGACTATGCTCGGAAGTCGGCAGAAGTTCCTTGCTGGCGAGCACCTTGTTGACGAGCGCTGAAAGTGACGCGGCCTTGTCGCGATAACGAGGAAAGCCGTCCGGATGGAGCTTGATGGCTGCAAGTGCGCCGCCAACCAAGGGAATGTCACGGGCTGAATGACCGGTCTTCAAGCGACGGCCATTGGGGCGCACCCGCACATGCGGGATTTCTTGATCGAGGTGGATTGTTTCGGTGGTGAGGTTTGCCGCTTCAGAAAGCCTGAGTCCGGTATCGGCAATCACATAGATTAGATGGCGGGCTTCGTCATTGAGTCCGTCGAGCGCGCCTTCAGCGAGTATCTTCTCCTGAATGAACTCCGCTGTGAACGCAGCGCGTTGCCCGGGGACGGCGCCGGAAAGACGCAGGTTTCGAAAAACCGGCTCCAGCTTGAGCTGGTGAGTCAGATCGACGACGCGCAGCATTTTCGAAACATGGCCGATGTCCTTGTTGGCCGTACCGATATCAAGTCCATCCTCAACGATCCGCTTTTGCCACCACTCGCGGAACGCGATTGCGTCGTCCCGAGTGAGGCTTGCGATCTCCTTGTCGCCAATGACTCCAACCAGATTGGCAACTGCGCGCTTTTTGGGGTTACGCCATTTCTTGATTTGGTTAGGCGACATGGTCAGCAAGTTCTGTTGCTCGATCGTCTCGAATTCCTTGATAAGACCGCTCAGGCGGACCGCTGGCCGCTTCTCCCCACCCATGACGGCCGAGACGTCCTGCGCGTCCTCGATCGATTTTTTGTCGAGGAGCAGCTTGATACGGGCCATGAGTTCGTCGAGCGGCCCCGCTGCTAGTTCCTCGTTAGAGCGATAGGCCAATCCAAATGACCGCGCGCGCTTCCTCGCGGCTTCGAAACGCAGCCCCGCCTCGGCGGATTGGCCTTCCCGCAGTCTACGCCAATACGCCTCCAGCCCCGCGCCGAGGCTTTGCACTGCATCTCGCGCCCGTACACCGCGGGGATCGTCAGCCACGGCGACGCCCGTGGAAATGCGTACTAGGCAGCGGCGATCAAACGCCGCGAATTCCTTCGGCACCCTGCGGACGAGATACCAGATGCCTTCACGTTTATGCGGCTTTGGCGCTGCGGAACGTCGCATTATCTTTCTCTAATGTTACACAGTTTGTTACACAGTCTAAGATAAGTTTCGCTTCGCGCTGGTCAAGCGCAACAAGGAAGCTTTTGAAAGGAAACGATTATTATGGAAGCTAAATGGCGGAGAGGGAGGGATTCGAACCCCCGATACCCTTGCGAGTATGCCGCATTTCGAGTGCGGTGCATTCGACCACTCTGCCACCTCTCCGCGAGGTCATGGTCGGCCGTTGCCGGCGCGGCGCACTAGATAACGGCTGACTGCTGGAGTTACAAGGCCCTATTCGAGCGAATTCCAGCTTCCACGAAAAGCAGCGGCGACGGCACACCCGCCTCCTTTGCCGCCGGCATGGCTCGGCGTGTCGTCCGGGCAGGCCTGTTTGCCTTGACTCCAACGCAACCTTCGGTTAGGGACAGCCCGCATTCGGCGTGGAGGCTCTTCCGCGCCGCTTGTTTTTTGAACCCGCAGACTGACAAAAAGACGGCCGAACCGCCCGAGGCGGTTCATCGAGGCCGACCGAACAGCGAAAGGCAAAAAATGTTCGCAGTCATCAAAACGGGCGGCAAGCAGTATCGCGTCGCCGCCAACGATCTCCTGAAGATCGAGAAACTCGAAGCCAAGGTCGGCGATATCGTCGAGATCGGCAATGTGCTCGCGCATGGCGAGGGCGAGAATGTCACCTTCGGCGCGCCGTTCGTCGATGGCGCCATGGTCACGGCGGAAGTCGTCGAGCAGGGCAAGAACCGCACCGTCATCGCTTTCAAGAAGCGCCGCCGCCAGAATTCGCGCCGCAAGATCGGCCATCGCCAGCTTTTGACCACCGTCCGGATCGCCGAGATCCTGCTGGGTGGCGCCAAGCCGTCGAAGAAGGCTGCCGCGAAGCCGGAAGCCAAGGCAGAGGCGAAGGCTGAAGTCGCCGCCGAGGCGAAGGCCGAGGTGGCTGCGAAGGAGCCGAAGGCCAAGAAGGAAACCAAGGCGGAGGCCGCTGCCGGTGAAGAGGGCAAGGCCGCGCCGCTGTTCAAGGCGCCGAAAGGCGAGCCGGACGACCTGACGGTGATCAAGGGCATCGGCCCGGTGGCGGCGAAGGACCTCGCCGAGCAGGGCATCATCACCTTCGCGCAGCTCGCCAAGCTCACCGACAAGGATGTCACCAAGATCGACGAGCACATGCCGTTCAGCGCCGACCAGATCAAGGACTGGCGCGAGCAGGCCAAGGAACTGGCGAAGAAGTAATTTTTCCGGCGACGATCGTCGCCGGTACGGACTTGAAACGGAACGCGAACGCGTTCATAAGAC
>NZ_RZSA01000007.1:0-25737 GCF_003998075.1 Mesorhizobium sp. M2A.F.Ca.ET.037.01.1.1
GTCCTGGCGGTGACCATGGGCGAGACGGCGGCGGACTATCTGGCCGTCAATCTCGGGCTCGGCCTTATCGTCACGTCGCTGATCATGAGCGGCATTCTCATTGTCGCGCTTGTCCTGCAATTCGCGCAGAAGCGTTACGTGCCCTGGGCCTACTGGCTGGCGGTCGTCCTGACCAGCGTCGTCGGCACCCTGGTCACCGACAACCTCGTCGACAATTTCGGCGTGCGGCTGGAGACGACGACCATCATCTTCTCGGTCGCCCTCGCCCTGACCTTCATCGCCTGGTACGCCAGTGAGAAGACCCTGTCGATCCACACCGTCTTCACCACCCGGCGCGAGATCTTCTACTGGCTGGCGATCCTGTTCACCTTCTCGCTCGGCACCGCCGCCGGCGATCTGGTCGCCGAGCGCTTCGACCTTGGCTATCTCGCCACTGGCCTTATCTTTGGCGGCGTCATCGCGGCGATCGCCTTTGGCTATTTCGTCCTCGGCCTGAATGCCATCCTCGCCTTCTGGCTCGCCTATATCCTGACCCGACCGTTCGGCGCCTCCTTCGGCGACCTGCTGGCGCGGCCGGTCGAATATGGCGGCATGGGCTTCGGCACCACTTTCACCAGCCTGACCTTCCTCGGCTCTATCGTGGTCATCGTTCTTTATATGACGCTGAAGAGCCTGATCGACGAGGACGAGCAGGCCCTGCTCGACTGAGCGCGATCCCTGAACCAGCCGTCTCGCAAAAATGTGTAGCGGTCTTCGGTCCCCGAATGCGTAAAGCAGATGGTTGGTGCAATCCGTCCGGAATTGCGCCGAGACGACGAGATGGGGCATGATGCCGCCCGAGAGCCGCTTCACGCGTTTCGGCATCATATCCTGGAGAACCAGCCAGGAAAGAGCCGGCCGGCGCCGCCATGCCGGCGAGGTTGCGGCAAGGACAGCACGGGGCGATGCGACTTCTGCTTGTTGAGGACGATCCGAGAACCGCCGACTATATCGTCCGCGGGCTGACCGAGGCCGGCCATGTCTGCGATCTTTTGCGCGACGGCCATGACGGCCTCTTCGCCGCGACCCGCAACGCCTATGACGTGATCGTCGCCGACCGCATGGTTCCCGGCCTCGACGGCCTGTCGATGATCAAGGCCGTGCGCGCCGCCGGCATCCATACGCCGGCTATCTTCCTCACCTCGATCGGCGGCGTCGACGACCGCGTCGAGGGCCTGGAGGCGGGCGGCGACGACTATCTGGTCAAGCCCTTCGCCTTTTCGGAGCTGCTTGCCCGCATTCATGCGCTTGGCCGCCGGCCGGCGGCGCAGGAGCAGAAGACGGCGCTGCGAGTCGCCGACCTCGAAATGGACCTGATCCAGCGCCGCGTGACCAGACAGGGTCAGCCGATCGACCTGCAGCCGCGCGAGTTCAGCCTGCTTGAGGTGCTGATGCGCGGCGAGGGGCGCGTCATCACCCGCACCATGCTGCTGGAGCGCGTCTGGGATTTTCACTTCGATCCCAAGACCAGCGTCGTCGAGACGCATATCAGCCGGCTGAGGGCCAAGGTCGACAGGCCCTTCGACGTGCCGCTGATCCATACGGTGCGCAACACCGGCTACAGCCTGCATGTTCCGGCCTGATCCCGCATCCGCGATTGCCGGGCGACCAAGCGCCTTCGCGCGCGCATGAGCGATAGGCGCTCCAGCCTGCTGCGCAGCACGCCGTTCAGGCTGGCGCTGACCTTCGCTTTCCTGTTCCTGCTTGCCTTCATCCTGTCCGGCGCGGTCGTCTATCAACTGATGAGTGCCTCGCTCGCCAGGCAGCTCGATCAGTCGATCAAGGAGACCTACTCGCTGATCGCCGCGACCCATGCCGAGAGCGACGAGGAGGATCTCGTCTCCACCGTCAGGGACCATGCCCAGTTCAGCCAGGACAAGGACCAGATCTTTTCCCTCACCGATAAGGCCGGCAACCGCCTCGCCGGCGATTTCACCGCCTCCGGCCTGCCGGATGGGTTTTCCATGTTCGCAGCCGACTTGCCGGGCGTGCCGCCAGGTACCGAATACCGCGCCTATTCGGGCACGGTCGGCGACAACAATTTGACCGTCGCCTTCTCGCTTTCGGAAACCGAGGATCTCGAAAGGATCGTGCTGATGAGCTTCGGCTGGGCTACGCTCGTCATCACCGTTCTGGCGATCGGCGGCGGCGCCGTGCTCGCCTCGCGTGTCCAGCGGCGCCTCGATGGCATCGCCAGCACCATGGTGGACGTCTCGCATGGCCGGCTCGACGCCCGCATCCCGCTGATCGGCAGCGGCGACGACATCGACGCCGTCTCCGCCCAGGTGAATGCCGCGCTCGAGCGCCTGTCGGCCTTGGTAGACGGCATGCGCGAGGTGAGCGCCAACATCGCCCATGACCTCAAGACGCCGCTCAACCGGCTGCAGATGATCCTGGAATCCGCCGCCGACAAGACGGTGTCGGGCGAGGATGTCTCGGCCGAGCTGACCGACGCCCGCGCCGAGAGCCAGCAGATCAACAGCACCTTCGACGCGCTTCTGCGCGTCGCCCAGATCGAGGCCGGCGCCCGCAAGGCGCGCTTCGTCGATCTGGATGTCGGGCCTATCGTCGAGACCATCGGCGACGTCTATGCCGATGTCGCGGAGGATGACGGCAAGTCCCTTTCAACGGGCGTCGTTCCGGATACGAAATGGTATATCCACGGCGACCGGGACCTGCTGATGCAGATGCTCGCCAATCTGGTCGAGAATGCGCTCCGGCATTGCCCGCCGGGGACCGCGATCGGACTTTCAGTGACCAGGGATGGCAGCCACGTCCTTATCCATGTCCGCGACAATGGCCCGGGCATTCCCGCCGAGGAGCGTGAAAAGGTGTTCCGGCGGCTCTACCGCCTGGATGCGAGCCGCACGACGCCGGGCAGCGGCCTGGGTCTCAGCCTTGCCAAGGCTGTGGCCGACTTGCATGGCGCCGTGATAACGCTGGAGGATTGCAAACCGGGTCTCGGCGTCACGGTCAGCTTCCCGGCGGTGAAAGCCGCCTGATTCGGATCCGCTTTGGCAGTCACCGCGCGGCGCCCGCCCGGCGGAAATCGGACGGCGACATGCCGGCAAGCTTGCGGAACGATTTGTTGAAGGCGCTGAGCGAGCCGAAACCGGAGTCCATCGCGACCTTCAGCACATTGGCGTCCTCATGCATCAGAAGTGCCTGCGCATAGCTCAGCCGCAAGAGACTGACATATTCGTTGAGCGTCATGCCGGTCGATTTCTTGAACAGGCTCATGGCGTATTTGGGATGGATATCGGCGGCGCAAGCGATGTTCACGCAGTCGATATCGTAGAGAAAATTCTCGGCGATGAAATCGCACATGCGCCCGACATTGCGTGAGGACTGCTGGTCGAAGGGGCTGCCCGCGCCATGCCCGGCGGCGGTTCCGGGCACCAGCCGGTAGGGCTCGAAACGCACCCGCTCTAGCCGAAGCAGCAGCTCGTTGACGGCATGCTCTGTCCTGGCCGGATCGCCCGAGCGCGCATAATCGTTCCAGCGCTTGAAATTGTCATTGTCGGACTGATCGGTGGCATTGGTCACCAGCGTCGCGCCGGTCATCAGCCGGTGCCTGACATCGGCCGGCAGATGCAGCCTGAAGAAATGCACCAGCGGCAGATGCGCGCCGGCATAGACAGCGTCGTCCGTCAGATCGTCCATCTGGTGCGGCAGGCCGCCCCAGAACAGGCACATCTCGCCGGCCGACAGCGAAATCTCATGCTCGGCCATGCGGTAGTGCACGCTGCCCTGCACGATGAAGTTCACCTCGACCTGGGCGTGCCAATGCGGCTTCAGCATCACCAGCGGATGGTTGTGGAACATCTGCAAGGCCAGCGGCAGGCCTTCGACGCTGCTCGCGCCAGGCTGGTAGAACGGACGCTCGGGCATCTTACTTTCCGCCAACTTCTTATTCCCTCTGTCGGGGACAAGCCTTCCGCGCCGCATAATCTAGCCACGCTCACAGCGAGAGAGCAAATGAAATGGGAGGATTTCAATGCGCACCACACTGACCTGCGCCGCGCTTTTGCTTGCCCTGGGTTCAGGCCCGGCGCTGGCGCAGTCCGGCGAGATCACCATCTGGAGCTGGAACATCGCCGCTTCGTCGCTGAAGTCGACGGTCGAGGGCTTCAACAAGAAATATCCCGACATCAAGGTCACGGTTCAGGACCTCGGCAACCAGCCGACCTATGACAAGTCGATCGCCGGCTGCGCCGCCGGCGGCGTCGGCCTGCCCGACATCGTCACGATCGAGAACGGCGAGGCCGAGAACTACTGGAGCCAGTTCCCGGACTGCTTCGTCGACCTGCACACGCTGGGCTACACCGCCGAAGACCAGAAGAAATTCCCCGACTTCAAGCGCACCGAGCTCGAGATCGGCGACAAGGCCTATGCCATGCCATGGGATTCCGGCCCGGTCGCCGTCTTCTACCGCCGCGACTTCTACGAGAAGGCAGGCGTCGATCCGGCCTCGATCAAGACCTGGGACGATTTCATCGCCGCCGGCAAGAAGATCCAGGCCGCCAATCCCGGCGTGTCGATGACCAATGCCGATTTCAACGGCGACACCGAATTTTTCCGCATGATCTCCAACGAGCAGGGCTGCGCCTATTTCGCCGAGGACGGCCAGTCGATCACCGTGGCCGAGCCGAAATGCGTCGACGCCATGACCAAGGTCAAGGAGATGAAGGACGCCGGCATCGTGTCGTCGGCCGATTGGTCGACCAAGATCACCAACAACACCGCCGGCACCGTCGCCACCCAGGTCTATGGCGGCTGGTATGAAGGCACGATCCGCACCGAATCGCCGAAGGAAAGCGGCAAATGGGGCGTCTATCTGATGCCGAGCCTGACCGCCGATGGCCCGCGCGCCGCCAATCTCGGCGGGTCGTCGCTGGCCATCACATCGGCCTCGAAGAACAAGGAAGCGGCCTACGCCTATCTGAAATACACGCTGGGGACCAACGACGGCCAGATCACCATGCTGAAGGATTTCGGCCTCGTGCCGTCGCTGGTCTCTGCGCTCGACGATCCCTACGTCGCGCAGGGCCAGGAATATTGGGGCGGCCAGGCGGTCTGGAAAGATATCCTCTCCACGCTGCCCAAGGTGGTGCCGAGCCGCGGCACCCAGTTCCAGAGCGACGCCGAGATCATCGTCCGCGCCGTGCAGACCAAATATCTGGCCAACGGCTATCCCGACGCCAAGGCCGCGCTCGACGACGCCGCCAAGCAGATCGCCGCCGCCACCGGCCTGCCGGTGAAGTAAGGCCGCTTTTCCTTCTCCCACAAGTGGAGAAGGGAAAACGAAGAAAGGAGGAAGCCATGCGCACCCAGAACGCCACCGCGTACCGCTTCCTCACGCCTTACCTTTTGATCTTCGCCGTCTTCTGGATCTGGCCGATCATTTCCTCGTTCCTGATCTCCTTCCAGGCGACGCGGACCGTGCCGTGGCGTTTCGCGCCGGCCTTCAACTGGGGCCGCCTGATCGGCGACCCCGCCTTCTACAACGCGCTGAAGAACACACTGCTGATCCTCGTCATCCAGGTGCCGGTGATGATTGCGCTGGCGATCGTCATGGCGGTGCTTCTGAATTCGCCGCTCTTGAAGGCGCGAGGCCTCTATCGCTTCGCCTTCTTCGCCCCGGTCGTGGTCGGCGAGGTCGCCTATTCGGCCGTCTTTCGCCTGATGTTCAGCCTCGATTTCGGCATCGTCAACAAGCTGCTCAACAGCGTCGGCCTGCCCAAAGTCGATTGGTTCTCCAACGTCACGCCGGCCATGGCGCTGATCATGATCGCGGTGACCTGGCGCTGGGCCGGCTACAACGCCATCATCATCCTCGCCGGCCTGCAGTCCATTCCGGAGGACCTCTACGAGGCGGCGACGCTCGACCGCGTCAGCAAGGTGAAGCAGTTCTTCCACATAACCTTGCCGCTCTTGAAGCCCGTCATTGTCTTTTGCGCCGTGCTGTCGATCATCGGCACCATGCAGCTCTTCACCGAGCCGTTCCTGATCACCGAGCGTGGCGGCCCCGGCGGTGGCACCGAAACGCTTGGGCTGCTGCTCTACCGCCAAGGTTTTCGGTCGCTCAATTTCGGTTACGCCTCGGCCGTCGCCTACACCATGGCGGGCCTCGCCATCGCCATCACCTTGGTGCAGCTCTGGCTGATGAGGGAGCCGAAATGATCTCGCGCTCGCAGGCAAGGCTCGGCCGCAGCATCCTGCTGCATCTCTTCCTGACGCCGCTGGCGCTGATCTGGCTGTTCCCGCTGTGGATGATGGTGGTGTTCTCGACCATGCCGGACAACGGCATCTTCAGCCCGGGCATCGAGCTTCTGCCGCATGACGGCTTCATCGACAATTTCAACAATCTGCAGCGCGACACCAATTTCGTCGGCGCCATCGGCATCTCGGTCTCGGTGGCCGTGACCTACACCGTGCTTTCGGTACTGCTCACCTCGATGGCCGGCTGGGCGCTGGCACGTTACGAGTTTCACGGCAAGGGCGCGGTGGTGGCGATCATCTTCGGCACCATCACGCTTCCCTACGCGGTGGTGCTCATCCCGCAATTCATCATGGTGGCCCGCGACTTCGCTTTGGCCAACACCTGGATCGCGCTGATCGTCCCGCCGCTGTTCAATTCACTCGGCGTGCTCTTCATGCGCCAGGCTTTCTCGATGATGCCGGCCGAACTGTTCGACGCGGCGCGCGTCGAAGGCGTCAAGGAATGGCGCATCTTCCTGTTCGTGGCGCTGCCCTTGGCCCGCCCGATGCTGGCGGCGCTGGCGATCATCCTCTTCCTCGCCTCGTGGAACAACTATCTCTGGCCGCTGCTGATCAACAGCCAGCCCGGCGCGATGACCGCGCCGGTGGCGCTCGGCACGCTGATCGGCCTGACCAAGGTTTCCTGGGGCGGCATCATGGCCGGCGCCGTGATGCTGACGGTTCCGATGCTCATCGTCTTCGTGCTGTTGCAGCGTCATTTCATCGCCGGCATCGCCGCCGGCGCGGTCAAATAGGAAAGAAGCGCGATGGCCGCCGTCACCCTTACCAATGTCATAAAACGTTTCGGCTCCTTCGAGGTCGTGCACGGCGCCAACATCGACATCGCCGACGGCGAGTTCGTCGTCTTCGTCGGCCCCTCCGGCTGCGGCAAGTCCACGCTGCTCCGGATGATCGCCGGGCTGGAGGACATCAGCGGCGGCGACATCGCCATCGGCGGCAAGGTGATGAACGATGTCGAGGCGGCCGACCGCGGCATCGCCATGGTGTTCCAATCCTACGCGCTCTACCCGCATATGACGGTCGAGCAGAACCTCTCCTTCGGTCTCCGCATGAACGGCAACCCGAAGGCCGACACCGAACGCCGCGTGAAACGCGCCGCCGAGATCCTGCGCATCGACGAATTGATGCAGCGCCGGCCGAAGCAGCTCTCCGGCGGCCAGCGCCAGCGCGTCGCCATCGGCCGCGCCATCGTGCGCGAGCCGCAGGTTTTTCTCTTCGACGAGCCGCTCTCCAACCTCGACGCCGAGCTCAGGGTGCAGATGCGGGTCGAGATCTCGCGCCTGCACAAGGAGCTCGGCGTCACCATGATCTATGTGACGCACGACCAGACCGAGGCGATGACGCTGGCCGATCGCATCGTCGTGCTGAAGGCCGGCAATGTCGAGCAGATCGGCGCGCCGCTCGACCTCTATGACGATCCAGCCAACCGATTCGTAGCCGGCTTCATCGGCTCGCCAAAGATGAATTTCCTCAGCGCCAAAGTCGTCGATACGTCAAACAGCGCCGCGATCGTCGAGCTCGTCAACCATGGCGGCGCCAGGCTGCGCAAGCCGCTCCGCGATGCTTTTCCCGCCATCGGCGCCGAAATCGTGCTCGGCGTCAGGCCGGAGCATTTCTTCGAGGCCGGCGAGGGCGATTGCGACATTCCGGTCAAGGCCGACGTCGCCGAGCATCTTGGTTCCGTGAGCTATGTCTACGCCAACGCCGGGCCCGAGGAGCTGATCGTCGAGCGCGAGGCCTCGCGCCAGCGCGCCGGCGGCGATCATTTCACCGTTTCCATCAAGGCCGAGCGTTCGCTGCTTTTCGACAAATCAGGCGCGAGGATTCGCTGACTTTCTTCCGCCCGACCCCAAGACGAGGCGGCGACCCATGGAGAATTCGACATGACATCTGGAAAAATCCGCTGGGGCATCCTCGGGCCCGGCAGCATCGCGAAATCCTTTGCCGGCGGTGTGGCGCAGTCGCGCACCGGCGAACTGGTCGCGCTCGGCGCCCGCAACCCTGCCAAGCCGGGCCTAGCCGAGACCTTTCCGGGCGCGCGCATCCTCAACGGCTATGAGGCGCTGCTCGCCGACGGCCAGGTCGACGCCGTCTATATTTCGATCCCGCATCCCGGCCATGCCGAATGGGCGATCAAGGCGGCCGAAGCCGGCAAGCATGTGCTGTGCGAAAAACCGCTGGCGCTCACCGCCTTCGAGGCCGACGCCATGATGCATGCGGCGCGCAAGGCCGGCACTTTCCTTGGCGAAGCCTTCATGTATCGGTTGCACCCGCAGACCCGGCAACTGGTCGAGCTGATCAAGTCGGGCGCAATCGGCGAAGTGCGCATGATCAAGTCGAGTTTTGGTTTCGCCATGCCGGGCTTCATGCCCGAGCACCGGCTCTATGCCAACGACCTCGCTGGCGGCGGCATCCTCGATGTCGGCGGCTATCCTGTCTCGATGGCGCGGCTGATCGCCGGCGCCGCCACGGGCCAGCCCTTTGCCGAACCCGACAAGGTCCTGGGCGCGGCCCATCTCGGCCAATCCGGCGTCGATGAATGGGCTTCCGCCTTGCTGCACTTTGCCGGCGGCATCGTCGCCGAAATCTCCTGCAGCATCTCGCTCGACCAGGACAACATCCTGCGCATTTTCGGCGCAAAGGGCCGGATCGAGGTGCCCGATTTCTGGTTTGCCGGCGGCAACCGCGATGTCGGGCCGGGCCGGATCGAGGTGATCCGGTCCGGGGCGGCTCGCGAGGTGATCAGCCTTAACGAGACGCGTCACCTCTATTCCTTCGAGGTCGATGCCGCGGGCGAAGCAATCCAGGCAGGCAGGCAGGAATTCGCCTGGCCGGGCATGTCCTGGGCCGACAGCCTCGGCACGCTGCGCGTCCTCGACAAGTGGCGCGCCGCCGTCGGTCTCGAATACGAGATCGAAAAGCCGGCTAAGCGCCTCAACACCATATCCGGCCGGCCGCTGCGTACCGACGGCACGGCCATCGGCAAGCGCGTCCTTCCCAGCCTGCCGAAACCCGTCTCGCTTCTGGCGCTCGGCTTCGAGGATTTCCGCAGCTTCTCCTCCGGCTCGATCCTGCTCGACGCCTATTTCGAGGCCGGCGGCAATCTGTTCGACACCGGCTTTGTCTATGGCGGCGGCTACACCGAGACGCTGCTCGGGCAGTGGCTTAAGAATCGCGGCGTGCGCGAAAAATCGGTCATCATAGCCAAGGGTGCGCATTCGCCGCTCTGCTATCCCGATGTCATTGCAAAACAGCTGGCCCAGTCGCTCGACCGGCTGCAGACCGATCATGTCGACATCTATTTCATGCATCGCGACAATCCGGATGTGCCGGTCGGCGAATTCGTCGACGCCATGGACGCCGAGGCCAGGGCCGGCCGCATCCGCGGCCTGTTCGGCGGCTCCAACTGGACGATGGAGCGCATGGACGAGGCGATTGCCTATGCCAAGAAGAACGGCAGGCAGAAGCCCGGCGCGCTCTCCAACAATTTCTCGCTGGCTGAAATGCTGGAGCCGATCTGGGCAGGCTGCGTCACCTCCTCGACCGATGCGTGGAAGGCCTGGCTGGCGGCGCGGCAGATGCCGCACTTCGCCTGGTCGAGCCAGGGCCGCGGCTTCTTCACCGACCGCGCCGGCCGCGACCGGACTGACAATGAGGAGCTGGTGCGGGTCTGGTACTCGGAAAGGAATTTCGCCCGCCGCGACCGCGCCATCGAGCTGGCCCGAAAACTCGGCAAGAGCCCGATCCATATCGCGCTGGCCTACGTGCTGGCGCAGCCCTTCCCGTCGGTCCCGCTGATCGGCCCGCGCACGCTGGACGAGCTGGAGGACAGCCTCAGGGCGCTCGATATCAAGCTGACGCCGGAGGATGTGGCCTGGCTGGACGAGGGTGCGGAACGGAGGAGGGCTTAGGGGGAAAATCAGGGGCGTCGCGTTCCTTCGCCCCCCTCTCTGCTCTGCCGGGCATCTCCCCCCTCAAGGGGGGAGATTGGCAGCTTCAGCGCCGGCGCTCCCTTTGCAACGTTGGCGATTAGCGAAAGCCGGCGCCACATCTGATCTCCCCCCTTGAGGGGGTTGAGGAGCGGTCCGCACAGCGGACGGGAAGCCAATTGCTTGGCTTTCCGAGCGACGAAAGCCGGCAGGACAGAGAGGGGGCCCCGCGCCAGCATCTCAACAGTTTCACCGATCAACCCGGGTCGACAAGATAATCGACGACGAGGTCCGCTCCACCCCATCCATCGCCCCGATCCGGTCGAGCAGCGCGTCGAGGTCGCGGATCGACGGCGCGTCGACGATGACGATCATGTCGAAATTGCCGCTCACCGAATGCACGGTCGTGACCGGCGGCATCGCTTCAAGGCTCCGCACCACCTTGTCGGCGAGTTTCGGCGTGACGGTGAGCAACACATGCGCCTTGACCAGCCCCTGCTCATAGTCGGGCGACAGCCGGACCCCATAGCCGGCGATGATGCCGCGCTGCTCCAGCCGCTCGATGCGGCTCTGCACCGTCGTGCGCGACACGCCGAGCTGGCGCGCGAGCTCGGCGGTCGAGGCCCGAGCGTTGGCGCGCAGCAAAGTGAGCAGGGCCTGTTCGGCTTGAGTGAGCATTTCGACGAAACCTTTCAGCAGATCGTCCAAAGTTCAGCTTCACATTGTCAGATTCCACGCTTCCTTTCGACAGGCAAGCTGCGATGATTCCTGTGACTCGAAATTTGGCAGGGGAATTGATCATGAAGAACATCGTTGTCGTCGGCGCCGGCAAGATCGGCTCGACCATCGCCGAAATGCTGAGCGCCACGGGCGACTACCGCGTCACGTTGGTCGACCGCTCGGCGGCCCAGCTTGCCGCCGCCGAGCTGCCGGCCGGCGTCGCGACGCAGGAGCTCGACATCGCCACCACGGGCGAACTGGAAAAAATCCTTGCCGGCAAGTTCGCCGTGCTGAGCGCAGCCCCCTTCCACCTCACAACCCGCATCGCCGAGGCGGCCGCCGCCGCCGGTGTGCACTATCTCGACCTCACCGAGGACGTCGTCTCGACCCGCCGCGTCAAGGAACTGGCGCGCAGTGTGAAAAACGCCTTCATCCCGCAATGCGGCCTGGCGCCGGGCTTCATCTCGATCGTCGCCAACGACCTCGCCAGCCGCTTCGACACGCTGGAAAGCGTTCGCATGCGCGTCGGCGCGCTGCCGCAATATCCGTCCAATGCGCTGAACTACAACCTTACCTGGAGCACCGACGGCGTCATCAACGAATATTGCGAGCCCTGCGAGGCGATCGTCGAGGGCGAGCTGATCGAAGTGCCTCCGCTGGAGGAGCGCGAGGAATTCTCGCTCGATGGCGTCACCTATGAGGCCTTCAACACCTCGGGCGGGCTCGGCACTCTGGCCGAGACGCTGAAGGACAAGGTGCGCACGCTGAACTACCGCACCATCCGCTATCCCGGCCACGCCGCGATCATGAAGGCGTTGCTCAACGACCTCGGGCTACGCCACCGCCGCGACGTGCTGAAGGACATCTTTGAAAGCGCCCTGCCGGCGACGCTGCAGGATGTGGTCATCGTCTTCGTCACCGTCTCGGGCCGCCGCAACGGCCGCCTGCTGCAGGAGACCTACGCCAACAAGATCTATTCGCACCGCGTCGGCAACATCGTGCGCAGCGCCATCCAGATCACCACCGCGTCGGGCATCTGCGCCGTGCTCGACATGCTGGCCGACGGCTCGCTCCCGGCCAAGGGTTTCGTGCGCCAGGAAGACATCGCCCTCGACGCCTTCCTCGCCAACCGCTTCGGCCGGGCTTATGCCCAGCACGAGATGGTGAGCCGGCTGGCGGGGTGAGTCTCCCACCCTCCCCCTTGTGGGGAGGGTCGGCGCGCAGCGCCGGGGAGGGGGCAGCGCCCTACGAGAACCCCCACCCCGCTCCGCTTCGCGGATCGACCCTCCCCACAAGGGGGAGGGTAAGGAGCTCAAATATGCAGCGCGTGGCCCAGCGCCTTCAGCGCCGCTTCCTGGAAACCTTCGCCTTGCGTCGGATGCGCGTGGATCGTGCCGGCGATATCCTCCAGCCGCGCGCCCATCTCCAGCGCCAGGCCGAAGGCCGCCGACAGTTCGGACACGCCTTGCCCGACCGCCTGAATGCCGAGCACCAGATGATTGTCGGCGCGCGCCACGACCCGCACGAAACCGTCCTCGCCCTGTTTCGTCATCGCCCGGCCGTTGGCGGCGAAGGGGAACTGGCCGATCTTGACCTCGCCGGCGAACGCTTTCGCCTCTTCCGGTGACAGGCCCGCGGTGACCAGCTCCGGATCGGTGAAGCAGATCGCGGGAATGGCGCGCTTGTCCCAGCTTCTCTTGTGGCCGGCGACGATCTCGGCCACCATCTCGCCCTGCGCCACCGCCCGATGCGCCAGCATCGGCTCGCCGGTGACGTCGCCGATGGCAAAGATGCCGCGCATCGAGCTGCGGCACTGGTCGTCGATGCGGATGAATTTTCCCGTCCTGTCGAGGTCGATCTGCTCAAGACCCCACCCCTCGGTGAGCGGCTTGCGCCCGACCGTGACCAAAATCCTGTCGGCAGCGATCTTGGCGCTTTTGCCGTCCGCCGTCTCGGCCAGCAGCGCATCGCCCTTGGTCGACAATCCCTTCGCTTTGGCGCCCGTCATGACCTCGACGCCAAGCTCGCCAAGCCGCTTCAGCACGGGCCGCGTCAGCTCGGCATCATATTGCGCAAGCACGCGCGGCAACGCTTCGACCACCGTGACCTTGGCGCCCATCCTGGCGAAGGCCATGCCGAGCTCGAGCCCGATATAGCCGCCGCCGACGACCGCGAGCTTCTTCGGCACGTCGCTCAGCGCCAGCGCCTCGGTGGACGAAATCACAGGTCCCCCGAAAGGCAGGAACGGCAGCTCGACCGGCGCCGAGCCGTTGGCGATCACCACCGTTTCGGCGCGGATGACCTGCGTGCCGGTCTCGGTTTCGACCTCGACCGTCTTGCCATCGCGGAACGTCGCCCAGCCCTGCACCGTCTTCACCTTGGCCTTCTTCAACAACCCGGCCACGCCGCTGTTGAGCCGGCTAACGATACCGTCCTTCCAGGCGACGGTTCTTGCGAGGTCCAGCGTCGGCGCGGCGACCTTGATGCCGAGCGGATCCTTGCCGGAGGCCATATGCGCGATCTTCTCGAACTCCTCCGCGGCATGGATCAGCGCCTTGGACGGGATGCAGCCGACATTGAGGCAGGTGCCGCCGGGCTTCGCAACTTCGACGATCACCGTATCGACGCCGAGTTGTCCGGCGCGGATGGCGCAGACATAACCGCCCGGACCGGCGCCGATGACCAGCAGCTTGCAGGAGATTTCTTTCATGGGCTTACGCTCTTCTTGATGGCGAACGTCGCGGCGCGCCTCCCCTTCTCCCCTTGTGGGAGAAGGTGGATCGGCGCGCCAGCGCCGAGACGGATGAGGGGTGTTCCAGCGGAGTGAGGCGCTGGCTTTCCCTGGAGACCCCCTCATCCGGCCGCTTCGCGGCCACCTTCTCCCCGAGGGGAGAAGAGGACAGCGGAGTCGCCGGCGACCACCTCTCCCCTCGGGGAGAGGTCGGATTGCCCCGCATTGCCCTTCGCAATTCGGCTGGCAATCCGGGTGAGGGGGTCTTTGCGACCGTGGTCATTTTCAATCCACGAAAATCAGCGCCGGCGTCTCGAGCAGCGCCTTGATGCGCTGCACGAACACCGCGGCATCCCAGCCGTCGATGACGCGGTGGTCGAAGCTGGACGACAGGTTCATCATCTTGCGCGGAATGAACTGGGTGCCGTCCCAGACCGGCCGCACCATGATCTTGTTGACGCCGACGATCGCCACTTCCGGATGGTTGATGACCGGCGTCGTCGCCACGCCGCCCATGGCGCCGAGCGAGGTGATGGTGATGGTCGAGCCGGACAGCTCCTCGCGGCTCGCCGTGCCGGCCTTGGCCGCATCGGCCAGCCGGTTGACTTCCGCAGCGCTGTCCCACAGGTCACGCGCCTCCGCATGTTTCACCACCGGCACTACCAGCCCGTTCGGCGTCTGCGCGGCGATGCCGATATGAATGCCCTCATGCTGGTGTATGATCCCGGCCTCGTCATCGAACAGTGAATTGAGGTTGGGCTGCTCGGCGATCGCCTTGACCATCGCCCGTATCAGGAAGGGCAGCAGCGTCAGCTTCGGGCGATCGGCGCGCTTCTCCTTGTTCAGCGTCGCGCGCAGTTCCTCCAAGGCCGTGACGTCGATCTCCTCGACATAGGTGATGTGCGGGATGCGCGATTTCGCCAGCGACATCTTTTCGGCGATCTTGCGCCTGAGCCCGACGACCTTGATGTCCTCGACGCCGTCCTTGCGCGCAAGGCCGGTGGCGCGCGCAACCTGCGGGCCGCGTGCCACAAACGCGTCAATGTCTTCATGGCTGATGCGCCCGGCCGGACCGCTGCCCGGAACCTGGCGCAGATCGATGCCGGCTTCCTTCGCTCGCAGCCGCACGGCCGGCGAGGCCAGCGGCTTCTCGCCTTCCGCGCGCGGCGCGCCGGAAACGGCAGCAGGGCGCGCGGCCTTCGGCGCTGCGGCTGGCGAAACCTTAGCCGGCGGATCGGCTGGCTTTGGTGCCGCTTTCGGCATGGCCGGTGCCGGCGCTGGTTTTGGCTCGGCCGACGCAGCGGGCGCCTTCTCTTCCGGCACGGCCTGGGCGGCCGCCTTCACATTGCCTTCGCCGGCTACCTTCAGCCGCACGATCGGCGAGCCGATTGCCACCGTGTCGCCGATCTCGGCGCCGAGCCAGAGGATCTCGCCGTCAACCGGTGACGGGATTTCGACGGTTGCCTTGTCGGTCATGACGGCGGCCAGAACCGTGTCCTCGCGCACGAGATCGCCGACCTTGACATGCCACTCGACAAGCTCGGCCTCGGCGACGCCTTCGCCGACATCGGGAAGCTTGATGACGTGCTCACCCATCTCAGGCCTCCCCCTAAGCTTCCAATGTTTCGACGAGCGCGCGCCCGATTCGCGCCGGGCCGGGGAAATAGTCCCATTCCTGCGCGTGCGGATAGGGCGTATCCCAGCCGGCGACGCGCGCCACAGGGGCTTCCAAATGGTAGAAGCAGTTCTCCTGCACCAGCGAGACCAGCTCTGCGCCGAAGCCGGAAGTCAGCGTCGCTTCATGCACGACGACACAGCGTCCGGTCTTCGTCACCGAGGCGACGATCGTATCGAGGTCGAGCGGCAGCAGCGTCCTGAGATCGATCACCTCGGCGTCGATGCCGGTCTCCTCGGCCGCGGCCTGCGCGACATAGACCATCGTGCCATAGGCGAGCACCGTGACCGCCGATCCGGGCCGGCGGATCGCCGCCTTGCCGAGGGGGATCGTGTAGTGGCCCTCGGCAACCTCGCCGAGCTCATGCTTCGACCAGGCCGTCACCGGCTTGTCGTGGTGACCGTCGAACGGCCCGTTATAGAGCCGCTTCGGCTCGAGGAAGATCACCGGGTCGGGATCCTCGATCGCCGCGATCAGCAAGCCCTTGGCGTCATGCGGATTGGACGGCACGATCACCTTCAGGCCGGAGACATGAGTGAACAGCGCTTCCGGGCTCTGGCTGTGCGTCTGGCCGCCGAAGATACCGCCGCCGGTCGGCATACGCACCACGATCGGGCAGGTGAAGTCGCCGTTCGAACGGTACCGCAGCCGCGCTGCCTCCGATACGATCTGGTCGTAGGCCGGATAAACATAGTCGGCAAACTGCACCTCGACACAGGGTTTCAACCCGTAGGCAGCCATGCCGATGGCCGAACCGACGATGCCCGATTCGCTGATCGGGGCGTCGAAGCAGCGGCTCTTGCCGTATTTGGCCTGCAGGCCCTGCGTGGCGCGGAACACGCCGCCGAAGAAGCCGACATCCTCGCCATAGACGATGACTTTGTTGTCGCGGCCCATCGACACGTCCATGGCGTCGCGGATCGCCTCGATCATGGTACGCCTGGGCATGGTCAGACCCCTGCCTGCTGGCGCTGGCGCCTGAGATGCGGAGGCATCTCGGCATAGACGCCCTCGAACATGTCGCGGGTTGACGGCTTGCCGCCGGCATGCAGCGTGCCGTGGCCCTCGGCCTCCTTCTGCGCTGCGATCACCGTTTCGAGGATCTCGGCCTCCGCCTGGGTATGGCGATCCTCGGACCAGACGCCCTTCTGGATGAGGTGGTTCTTCAGCCGGATAACCGGATCGCCGAGCGGCCAGGCGTCGGACTCGGCTTTCGGCCGGTAGGCCGACGGATCGTCGGACGTCGAATGCGCACCGACGCGGTAGGTGACATATTCGACCAGTGTCGGTCCGAGATTGGCGCGCGCCCGTTCGACCGCCCATTTCGCCACGGCGTGCACGGCGAGGTAGTCGTTGCCGTCGACGCGCAGCGAAGGAATGCCGAAGCCGAGGCCGCGCGCGGCGAACGTGCCGGAGCCACCGCGGGCGATACCCTGGAAGGTCGAGATCGCCCACTGATTGTTGACGACATTGAGCACGACAGGAGCCTTGTAGGTCGAGGCGAAAACCAGCGCCGCGTGAAAATCGGACTCCGCCGTCGAGCCGTCGCCTATCCAGGCGGCGGCAATGCGCGAATCGTTGGAGATCGCCGAGGCCATCGCCCAGCCGACCGCCTGGATATATTGCGTCGCCAGATTGCCCGAGATCGAGAAGAAACCGTGCTCCTTAGAGGAGTACATGACCGGCAGCTGGCGACCCTTCAGCGGATCGGCCTCGTTGGAATAGATCTGGTTCATCATCGAAACCATCGGATAGCCGTCGGCGATGAGAAGACCTGCTTGCCGATAGGTCGGGAAATTCATGTCGCCCGGCTGAAGCGCCTTGCGGAATGCGCAGCTCACCGCTTCCTCGCCAAGATGCTGCATGTAGAAGGAGGTCTTGCCCTGGCGCTGCGCCATCTGCATGCGCGCGTCGAAGGTCCGAAGCGTCATCATATGGCGCAGGCCTTCGAGCAATTCCTTATCGCTGAGCAGCCCCGCCCATGGCCCGACGGCCTCGCCGGCGCGGTTCAGCACGCGGATGATGGAGAAAGCCATGTCGCGGATGGTGCGCGGATCGACGTCGATCTCGGGACGCGGCACCGAGCCGGCCTTGGGAATGGTCACATTGGAGAAATCGGGCGTGCCGCCAGGCCGCACCTCTGGCTCGGGCACATGAAAGCGCAACATTCCAGCATCGGCCATGAGCTCACATCCTCCAATGTTGCCGGTGCGATCTTTGCACATCCGCGCCGCCAGACCAGTGCCAATTCGCCGGGTCTGGGCGGGGCCTTCCTCCCCGGCGCCGGCCCCGGCAAGCCGATGCGGCGCGCAGGCTCAAGATGCAGATATGGCGACGAAATTTCTTGTCTATGTTTTCGCGCCCCGCGCAATTTGGCGGAAGTTTGCGGGGCGATTGGAGCCAGAAAAGGTAATTGGGATATGCGCAGCGGCCGAAGCAGCCAATCTCCCCCCTCGTGGGGGAGATGCCCGGCAGGGCAGAGGGGGGCGTGACAGAACGCTATCTTGCGGTCGTCATTCTAGGGCGGAGCAAGGAGCGGAGCGACGCGCGCAGACCCTAGAATCCATGCCGTTACGCCAAGGCGTTGCCGCGGTTACAGAATATTCTGCACCGTTGTGCTCCGCGGTAGAAGTCACGGCATGGATTCTCGGGTCGAGCCCGAGAATGACGAAGAGAGGCCCGCCGCTTCTCCGTTCACTCCGTCCCCGCCTCATGCTAACTCACCCCGCATGGCACAGAAGAAAGGATACGAGGTCGATTCGTGGCTGGCGAGGCCCGATCCCTCCATGGGAATCGTCCTGCTTTACGGTCCCGACCGCGGCCTTGTCGCCGAGCGCGCGAAGACCTTCGCGGCGAAGACCGGACTGCCGCTCGATGATCCGTTCTCGGTGGTCAAGCTCGACGGCGCGGAGGTGGACCGCGACGAGGGCCGGCTGCTCGACGAGGCTCGCACCGTGCCGATGTTTTCCGACCGGCGGCTGCTTTGGGTGCGCAACGCCAGCGGCCAGAAGGCGCTGGCCGACGACATCAAGGCGCTGACCACCGAGCCCGCCCGCGACGCCGTCATTCTGATCGAGGCGGGCGACCTGAAGAAGGGCACGGGCCTCAGGGCTATCGTCGAGGCCGCCGGCAACGCCATCGCCTTGCCCTGCTATGCCGATGAAGCCCGCGACCTGGATTCGGTGATCGACGACGAATTGCGCAAGGCCGGCATGTCGATGACATTGGACGCGAGGCAGGCGCTGCGACGCAATCTCGGCGGCGACCGCCTCGCCTCGCGCGGCGAGATCGAGAAGCTGGTTCTTTACGCGCACGGCCGCAAGGAGATCGGCATCGAGGACATCAACGCGCTGTCAGGCGACGTCTCCGGCGCTTCCTTCGATGCCGCGGTCGATGCCATGCTGGACGGCAAGGTCGGCGATTTCGACATCGCCTTCACCCGTCACTGCCAGTCCGGCGGCCATCCGTTCCTGGTGCTGTCCTCGGCGATGCGGCAATTGCAGGCGATCCAGGTGATGCGCGGCCAGATGGAGAGCGGCGGCCGCAACGCCGCCTCGGTCGTTGCCGGCGCCCGTCCGCCCGTCTTCTTCTCGCGCCGCAAGCTGGTGGAAAAGACGCTGGAGCGCTGGAACGTCGAGGCGCTCGGTCGGGCGCTCAGCCGGCTGCAGACGGCCGTGCTGCAGACGCGCAAGCGGCCGGACCTGTCGGAGGCCTTGGCCAGGCAGGCGCTGCTCGGCATCGCGATCGAAAGCGCGAGATTGGGGCAGAGGTAGGCGATTAGCCGATCTCCCGCTTGTGGGGGAAATGTCCGACAGGACAGAGGGGGGCGCTGTCCCGCCAGCGTATCAGCCAACCGCAGCGGCACTCACGGCGTTTATGATGACGTCAGACTATCTTTGCCAGAGAGCCGCCTTCAGTCAGTTCATCGTCATCGTGTCCATCGGCTGGAAAGTTGGCAGCGCCTGCGGAAGGATCAGCACCGCCGCGCCATAAAGAAGCAGGGCCACGCCCGACACCTTCGCAATCCGCTCTCCATACGGGAATGTTTTCTCCGCAAAGACCAGCAGCGTGACCACGGCCATTGCGGCGAGGTTCATGATCCCGAGCGGAAACAGAGCGAGAAACAACAGCCAGCAGCAGCCCAGGCAAAAGAGCCCATGCCGCAGGCCCATGCGCACCGCGCCTAACCGCCCATCGCGCCATGAGGTCAGGATGAAACCGATCGGTGAGCGGCATTTGGCGAGGCACAGGTCTTTCAACAGCGAGAGCTGATAGGCGCCCGCCAACATCAGCAGCGCGCCGTCGATCCGCGCGTCCGTCGCTGCGGACAATCCCACACGCCCGGCAAGCATCTCCGCGCCCGCCGCGCCGGCAAAAGCCAAAACGCCCGTCGCCGCCCAGACCAGCATGTAGCCGGCTACGAACACCCAGGTCGACACAAAGGCCTGGCCACGGCCCCGCTTGCCTCTCTGCACCTGGTGAAAGGTCAGAATCATCGGCGCCGCCGCCGGAAACATCATGGCGATCATCATGATCAGCCAGACGGTAAGAAACAGCGCGGCCGTCATGCCCATGCTGGGAGAGTCCATGCGCATGTCGGCATCCATGCCCATCTGATGCCAGGCAAGCAGCGCCCACCACGCCGCCGCGGCCGCGGCGATCAGCAACGCGAGTATGATGTTTCGCTGCAGGGTCAGCGGCATGAGCGGGCCGTTCTGCTGCCAGGCGCCAGAGCAATTCCAGGAAAAGTGTGAGCGGTTTTCCGCCCGGAATTGCGTAAAAACAAAGGATAGCGGATCGCCGTTTCCGTGAAACGGTGAAACGCTCTAGAGCTGGCCGGACCAGTTGATCGGCGCGTAATGCCCGTTGCAGCGGGAATTGTCCCAGCTCATGCCATGGTCGCTGAAGGTGCTGCCTGCGCCCCCCATCGCCAGACCGAGCCAGTCGGGATTGACGGGATGGCCGGTAGCCGCCCACATCTCGCCGTCCTCGCGCATGGTCGGCAACGGTTCGACGGCCAGCTCAGCCACCCCGGCAATCGCCGCCGACCGCTTCTTGCCGTCGATCTTGTAGTCGATCGGCACCTTCTTGGCTCCGAGGTTGGTGCTGATCATCGGCGCGAAGGCAGCCATCGGACCACCCGCGGCGCCGGTGAAGATCGCGCCCAGCGCTTCCGTCTGCTGGTCATCGGCCCGACCGTCGATATAGGCGGCGGCCGTCCAATTGCCTTCCGCCATCGGGCCTGGCGTGTGCGCAACCATCGCGACGTTGAGCCCGTCCAGTCGAACGTCGCCGTAATTGCCCTTGTCGATGTGAAAGACCAGACCGACGTCGCAAACGCCTTTGGTCGGCTTCGACGTCAGCTGCGCGTTGGTGGACATCAGACAGGGACACACGACATCGCAGCTGCAATTTTCAAAATAGCTTCCGGACAATTGCCAACTGACCGCCATTTGCACCTCCCGTTTGCGTCAGGCGCGTCGGCATATCGCTTTGGCGAGCAGTGCCGTTTCACGATGTCGGAACGGCAGGTAGCCCTCGCCGCGAATGATCGGCACGCCAGGGCATAGTTAAGTTCGAGCTAATAGAGGGTACGCCGTTGCCTTGGGGTGTCAAGCCAAGCGGCAGGCAATGCGAGCTTCAGCCCAGATATCAACCACGTCCGTGATTGGCGAAAGCCGAGGCGGTGACTGATCTCCCCCCTCGTGGGGGAGATGTCCGGCAGGACAGAGGGGCGCTGTCCCGCCAGCGTATCGGCTTTTGGCGTCGACCTCCCAAGAATCCTGGCCTTGGCGGAGGCGCATTGGCACTGAATTCTGTCGACGCTACAATGATTTAATGTCAATCCATGTCGTTCGGTCGTTGTTGCGCTCATGAGATGATGGCGTTCCTTCGCGCCCCCCTCTGCCCTGCCGGGCATCTCCCCCACAATGGGGGAGATCAGCTGTCCCCGCCGCCTTGGCCAGCCAAAACAAAAAAGGGCCGGCGCATCGCCAGCCCACTATTGTTATCACCGATATATCAGTCGTATCCAACCTTAAGGCAAAATCTCAAATCACGGCAAATACCGTTGCGCCGCAGCCGCCTACCGTTCGTCCTTCAGCCGTCGGCACAACTCGTCGAGCTGCTCCAGCGAGCGGTAATCGACGCGCAGCGTGCCGCCCTTGCCCTTGTGCTCGATGCTCACGATCATGCCGATCGTGTCGGTCATCAGCTTCTCCAGCGCCAGCGTGTCGGGATCCTTTTCGGGCGCGCTTGTCGCGGACTTCGCCTTGGCCGGTGTCGGACCGGCGGGCGTCTGCGCCAGCGCTTCGGCCTGGCGCACCGAAAGCCCCTCCTTGACGATGCGCTTGGCAAGCCCGGCGGGATCCTCGGCAGTCACCAGCGTACGTGCATGGCCGGCGGACAGATCACCGTCGACCAGCATCGAGTGGATCACGGGAGGCAGCTTCAGCAGACGCAGCGTGTTGGCGACATGGCTGCGGCTCTTGCCGATCACCTGGCCGAGATCGGCCTGGGTATAGCCATGCTCGTCGATGAGCTGCTGATAGCCTTGCGCCTCCTCGACAGGATTGAGGTCGGCGCGCTGCACGTTCTCGATGATCGCCAGCTCCAGCGCCGTGCGATCGTTGACGTCGCGCACGATGACCGGGATTTCGGTGAGCCCGGCGCGCTGCGCCGCCCGCCAGCGCCGCTCGCCGGCGATGATCTCGTAGCGGCCGGGCTGAGAGGGCGAGGGGCGCGCCACCACCGGCTGCACCACGCCATGCTCGCGAATCGACTGGGCAAGGTCGGTGAGCTCGGCATCGCCGAAATGCCGGCGCGGGTTCTTCGGGTTCGGGCTGACGAATTCGATCGGCACCTTGCCGTCAGCCGCCACCGTCGCACTCGGCTTTTCCCGCGCCGCCGGACGGTCGATTTCGCCGATAAGCGCAGCGAGGCCACGGCCCAGTCTTTTTCTCGATTGGTCTTCGGTCATTATAATGTCCAGATCGTTTCGGAATCGAATCGGCTGATTAACCACCGCCGCTAGGCCGCTACGGCTCAGGCGGCGCGCAGCTTGCGCTCACGGCGGATCACCTCGGAGGCGAGCTGCAGATAAGCCTGGCTGCCGGAGCATTTCAGGTCATAGAGGATCGCCGGCTTGCCATAGGACGGCGCTTCGGAGACCCGCACATTGCGCGGGATGATCGTCTCATAGACCTTGTCGCCCATATGGGTGCGTACATCCTGCACCACTTGGTTGGCGAGGTTGTTGCGCCCGTCATACATGGTGAGCACGATCCCCTGGATGGTCAGGTCCGGATTGATCGTGCCGCGCACCTGCTCGACCGTTTCCAGCAACTGGCTGAGACCCTCCAGCGCGAAGAACTCACATTGCAGCGGCACGAGAACGGAATCGGCTGCCGCCATTGAATTCAAAGTCAAAAGATTGAGCGAGGGCGGACAATCGATCAGCACATAGCCGAACGGCGCCGAACGCTCTGCCGCGGCGCGCAGAGCATTGCGGAGCCTGAGCACACGGTCGGGCGCCGAGGCGATCTCCATCTCGATGCCGAGCAGGTCGAGCGTGGAGGGCACGATCGACAGGCCGGGCACCGCCGTCGGCACGGCGGCCGCTTCCAGCTCGAGCTCGCCGGTCAGCACATCATAGGACGAGACGGTCCGATCCTTGCGGTCGATGCCGAGCCCGGTGCTGGCATTGCCCTGCGGATCGAGATCGACGATCAGCACGCGCTCGCCGATCGCGGCCAGGGCCGTCGCCAGATTGATGGCCGTCGTTGTCTTGCCGACGCCGCCCTTCTGGTTGGCAACAGTGATGATACGCGGTGCTTTGCTCATGGGCCTATGCCAGTAATTCATTGCTGTTTCGCCGGACGCAAGTCGCTGATTTCGAGGATGACGCCATGGGGGTCGGTCATGCTCGAATGTTCTACCAGATCGAAGGTCCAGCGGTGAGTGCTTTCTTCCACTTCGGCCCGGTAATCCCGGCCTTTATGGAAAAGCGCGCGCGCCCCTTTAATCAGCCAGGGTGCTGCCAGATCGAGCAGGTCCGGGAGCGCCGCCAGCGCCCGCGCCGTGACGATTTCCGGTGCGGAAACAAGCGCATAGCTGTCGTCGATGCGCTTCGCCAGAACCCGCGCCGGCAAATCGAACTGTCCGACGACCGATTGCAGGAACGACGCCTTCTTGCGGTTGCTCTCGACAAGATCGATCGATGCGCCGGGACGTCCTTTGAGCAGGAAGCCGAGCACCAATCCGGGAAACCCACCGCCTGAGCCAAGATCGACCCAGCGCGTTGCGGCGGGCGCGATTCGCGCAAGCTGGGCACTGTCCAGAATATGCCGGCGCCAGATATCGTCCAGCGTCGATGGTGCCGCCAGATTAATGCTGCGGTTCCATTTCAGGAACAGCTGTTCGAAAGCCCGAAGCCGCTCGAATGTTTCACGTGAAACCGGACCCGCTGCCTTCTGCAGGTCCGCCCAGGCATCCGCGCTCACGCCACGGACCTTCGCGCGCCAAGCTCGGCATTGCGGACGTGCGCGACAATGATGGCAAGCGCCGCCGGCGTCATGCCTTCCATCCGTTGCGCGTCGGCAATCGAACGCGGCTGGCGCGTCTTCATCTTCTGCTTCAGCTCGTTCGACAGGCCCGGCACATCCGAGAAGTCGATGCCCTCAGGGATGAGCCGCGATTCCTCATGCCTGATCTGTGCAACATCCGCCTGCTGGCGATCGAGGTAAACCGAATATTTCGCTTCCGTTTCAAGCCGCTCGGCCGTCTTGGCGTCAAGCGCGGCAAAGCGCGGTTCGACGCCGGCGAGCCAGGCCATGTCGACGCCCGGATGCGCCAAGAGGTCGTAAGCCGAGCGGCGCACGCCGTCTTTGTTGATCTCCAGCCCGATCCGCGCCGCCTCGTTCGGCGTCCAGGCCACCGACTTCGCCAAGACACGGGCTTCGTCGAGCTTCCGGACAATCCCGCCGAAGCGCTGCAGCCGTTCCGACGACGCGATGCCGAGCTTTTCACCCAGCGGCGTCAGCCGCTCGTCTGCATTGTCAGCGCGCAGCGAAAGCCGGAACTCGGCACGCGAGGTGAACATCCGATAGGGCTCTGCGATACCGCGGCTGGTGAGGTCATCGACCATCACGCCGATATAGGCTTCGGTTCGGCTGAGCACGAATTCGTCACCGCCGGCGGCCTTGCGCGCCGCGTTGATGCCGGCGAGCAGGCCTTGCGCGCCGGCTTCTTCATAACCGGTGGTGCCGTTGATCTGCCCGGCAAGGAACAGGCCAGTGACGCGCATCGTCTCTAGCGTAGCCTTCAGCTCGCGCGGGTCGACATGGTCGTATTCGATCGCATAGCCCGGCTGCAGCATCGTCGCCTTCTCCAGCCCGGGAATGGTCTTCAGGATCTCGAGCTGAACGTCCTCCGGCAGCGAGGTCGAAATGCCGTTCGGATAGACGGTGTCGTCATCGAGACCTTCCGGCTCCAGGAAGATCTGATGGCCCTCGCGGTCACCGAACTTGACGATCTTATCCTCGATCGACGGGCAATAGCGCGGGCCGACGCCTTCGATCGAGCCGGAATACATGGCCGAGCGGCCGAGATTGGCGCGGATCAGCTCATGCGTTGCCGGCATGGTGCGGGTGATGCCGCAATGGATCTGCGGGTTGGCGATAGCGTCCGTCATCAGTGAGAACGGCACCGGATCTTCGTCTGCGGCCTGGCTTTCCAGCGAGGCCCAGTCGATGGTGCGGCCGTCGAGGCGAGGGGGCGTTCCGGTCTTCAGGCGCCCGAGCTGGAAACCCGCGCGCGCCATCGTCGCCGACAGGCCGTGGCTCGCTTGCTCGTTCATGCGGCCGGCGACGATCTTCTTCTCGCCGATATGGATCAGGCCGCGCAGAAAGGTGCCGGTGGTCAGCACCACGGCGCCGCAAGCCAACCGGCGGTCACCCGAAATCTGAACGGCAGCGATTCGACCGTCCGTGATTTCGAAGTCGAGAGCCTCGCCTTCGATCACGTCGAGATTGTTCTGCTGCCGAATCGCTTCCTGCATCGCCAGCCGATAGAGCTTGCGGTCGGCCTGGGTGCGCGGGCCGCGCACGGCCGGCCCCTTGCGGCGATTGAGCAGGCGGAACTGGATGCCGGCGGCGTCGGCGATGCGGCCCATCAACCCATCCATGGCGTCGATCTCGCGCACGAGATGGCCCTTGCCGAGACCTCCGATCGCGGGATTGCAGGACATGACGCCGATCGTATCGAAGCGAAGCGTCACCAGCGCGGTCCTGGCGCCGGCGCGCGCGGCAGCACTCGCCGCCTCGCATCCGGCATGGCCGCCGCCCACCACCACCACATCATAG
>NZ_RZSA01000800.1:0-3130 GCF_003998075.1 Mesorhizobium sp. M2A.F.Ca.ET.037.01.1.1
ACACAGCACGGAGACTTCGCCGGCCTTGGCCCGGTGGCGCTTGCCGCGCCGCGAGCGTTCGAGAATTTGGGCCCGTTCGTACTCGGCGATCATGCCCTGGAACTGCAGCATCAGCTGGTCTTCCGGGGTGTCGGCATGCGGCGCTTTGATGAAGACGGTCTCGACACCGCGGCGGGCGAACTCCTCCATCAAGAGAAACTGGTAAGCATATTTTCTGCTCAACCGATCCGGGGAATGGATCAAGACAGCCTGGATGTGTCCCTCGGCCGCCAAGTCGCGCAGTCTCTCCAGCCCCGGCCGCGCCAGGCTGGCACCGCTGAACCCCGCGTCTTCGATGATCCAGTCATCGGGCACGCTGAATCCTTGCTCGCGGGCGAATGCGATCAGCGCCGCCGTCTGGCTGGCAATCGTGTTGTCCTCCTTCTGCTGGTCGGAGGACACCCGAGCATAAATTGCTGCGCACGTCATCGCTTCCCTCCCTTAGCCGCGGACCCGGGCCGACGATGCGAACCCGCTCCGCAACCAGGATTCCGTAGACCTGTGCCAATTTGGCCGGCAGCAGGCGGTCAAAGACAGGCTCGAGAAGGACGCTGCGAACATCGCTCTCCCGCCGCTCAGCCATGGCCGTCGGCTTCGCCGAGAAAAGCCCGAAGCGCCCGATCCACCATGGCGCTGATCGTCGTTCCTTCCGCCGCCGCCCGCGCTCGAATCGCATCGACCAAACTGGGCGCCAGCTTGAACGTCACCGCCTCCGTCGGCTCGGTCACTGGCACCGGCCGGCCGATCGCCTGCGCCTCCTCGATATACCGATAGGCCTGACGTCGGGACATGGTGAATTGACGCGACAACGCCATGGCTGCCTCCGCCACGCTCAGCCCACGCGCAAGCAACCCATGGGCCGCATTGATCCGTTCGGTCTTCTGCAAATCCGTTGAGCGCGGCATGTGACATATGCGTATTACCTTTTGCGACGACAGTCAAGCACAGAACGAGAACGATCGAGCGAAATCGACCGATCAAACACAAAGTTACCTTTTGCGTTCAGGGAGTGATCTCACCATTGCTGGCAAATCTGTACATGCGCCGGTTCGTGTTGGGATGGAAGAAGCTCGGCCTTGAGCAAAGCCTCGGCACTCGCCTCGTCACCTACGCCGACGACCTTGTGATCCTGTGCAGGAGGGGTAACGCCGAAGCGGCGCTGCATCAACTGCGCGCGATCATGGGCAAGCTGAAGCTGACGGTGAACGAGGACAAAACACGAATCTGCAAGGTGCCGGAAGGCGAGTTCGACTTTCTGGGATACTCGTTCGGACGGATGTATTCTCCGACGACTGGCAAAGCCCGTCTGGGCTACCGACCATCGAGGAAAAGCATCAGGCGGGCTGTGGAGAATATCCACGCGCTCACCGAACGCCGAACGACATGGCAAGAGACCACAAAGCTGGTGGCCAAGGTGAACCGGGCGTTGCGTGGGTGGGCCAACTACTTCTCTGTAGGGACCACCAGCAGAGCATACCGAGCGCTCGACAGCTACACAGCGGTGCGGTTGCGCCGGTGGTTGCGCCTCAAGCACAAGACCAGACGACGCAAGGGCGGGGCCTATCTAGACTCGCACCTCTACGAGCATATTGGGCTCGTACGTCTGACAAAGCTTGGGCGCGACGTGCCGTGGGCGAAGGCGTGAGATCTTGTCCGAGAGCCGGATGCGGGAGATCTGCATGTCCGGTTCGATGAGCGGGGTGTGGAAACGGAGCCATGGTCGAACCAGTGAGGCACCGCCAGACGAAAGAGGCGGCAAACAGATATGTTCAACCTACCGCCACCGCGCCACATCTCGACTCTACGCAGTCCATGAGCGAAACTGGCCTGTGAGGAGCCGGATGCGGGAAATCTGCACGTCCGGATCTGTGGGGGGCGGGGATCGGCAACGACCCCGCCTACCCGACAAGTTTGTGGTGTTAGCGCCACGCAAGGAGAGGCAGGCATCCATGGAAAAGGTTACCGTCATCGGGGTCGATCTGGCAAAGAACGTCTTTCAACTGCACGGGGCGGCAGCTGACGGATCAGTCGTATTTCGCAAGAAGCTGTCGCGCCTGCAGTTTTGCAAATTCATGGCGGGTCATCCGGCATGTGTCGTGGCGATGGAGGCGTGCGCCGGCTCCCATGATTGGGCGCGCGAGATGGTCCGGCTTGGCCACCAGCCGAAGCTGATTGCACCTCGCTATGTCAAGGCGTTCATCAAGCGGCAGAAGAACGACGCAGCGGATGCGGAGGCGATCGTCGAAGCAGCGCAACGGCCAACGATGCGCTTCGTCGAACCGAAAACCGAGGAGCAGCAGTCTCGGTCCATACTGTTTCGCACCCGGGAACAGCTGGTCAATCAGCGCACTGAGTTGGTCAACGCATTGCGTGCGCACCTTTATGAGTTCGGCCACATCACGCCGCAGGGAATTCGTTATCTGAACCGACTTGAAGGCTTCGTTGAGGACGAGAATGCCAATCTGCCTGATCTGGCCCGCGAAATCTGCCGCGATCTGCTGGACCGGATCTGTCAGCTAACTGGCCGGATCGACGCACTGAAGAAGAAGATCGATGCTTTGTCGAGGGAGGCTGAGGCATCCCGGCGCTTGCAAACCATGCCCGGCGTTGGCCCCATCGCCGCACTGGCGATCGAAACTTTCGCGCCCCTGATGGAGACGTTCAAATGCGGCCGTGACTTCGCCGCCTGGCTTGGGCTCGTCCCGTTGCAAAAATCGACCGGCGGCAAGCAACGACTGGGAAAAACCTCGAAGATGGGCCAATGCGATATTCGACGCCTGCTCATCATTGGAGCCATGGCTGTGGTCCGATGGGCATCGCGGAAGGGCGCGCCCGAGGGCTCCTGGCTCGCGCGCATGATGCCGAAGAAGCCGCGCATGCTCGTGGCCATTGCGCTGGCCAACAAGATGGCGCGTGGCCTCTGGGCCATGCTGACAAAGGAAGAGGATTACCAGAATCCGGCAACGGTGCCTGCATGAGCATTCTGCAGCACACCTGAACCGGTCCGTCGGGGATGTGAGGAAGGCCTTAACCGCATGGGCAAATGATCGATCAGATCGGGGTCAGGAAAACCAGAATGACGTACCGAACC
>NZ_RZSA01000801.1:0-3121 GCF_003998075.1 Mesorhizobium sp. M2A.F.Ca.ET.037.01.1.1
CCGCCTGGATGGCCGACGGTCCGGCCATCCAGGCGGCGGGTCTTCGGGCGCTGAAAGGCGGCCAGACGCTGGCCAGGACGCTGAAGATGGCGTCCGAGTTCCGCGCTGGCGACGACGAGACGCCAATCGTGCTGATGGGCTACTACAATCCGATCTATATCTACGGCGTCGACCGCTTCCTCGCCGACGCCAAGGCCAGCGGCATCGACGGCCTGATCGTCGTCGACCTGCCGCCGGAAATGGATGAAGAGCTCTGCATTCCGGCGTTGAAAGCCGGCGTCAACTTCATCCGTCTGGCGACGCCGACCACAGACGACAAGCGCCTGCCCAAGGTGCTCGAAAACACCTCCGGCTTCGTCTATTACGTCTCGATGACCGGCATCACCGGCTCGGCACTTGCCGACACCGCCAAGGTCTCGGCGGCGGTCACCCGCATCAAGGGCCACACCGCTCTGCCGGTCTGCGTCGGCTTCGGCGTCAAGACCGCCGAGCAGGCGCGCGTCATCGGCGCCTCGGCCGACGGCGTCGTGGTCGGCACGGCGATCGTCAATGCGATCGCCAATGTGCTGGGACCGAAGGGCGAGAAGACAGCCGATCCGGCCGAAGCCGTCGCCACGCTGGTCAGCGGCCTCGCCCAGGGCGTCCGTTCGGCCCGCCTTGCTGCCGCCGAATAGCCTGACTATTCCTCTACAAGCAGTTCCGGACGGAAAATCGCCACAGACTTTTCCTGGAATTGCGTGAAGTCCTTTTCAGGACGGGAGCCGAAGCCATGAACTGGATCACCAATTACGTCCGCCCGAAGATCAATTCGATGCTCGGCCGGCGCACCGACATGCCGGAAAACCTCTGGATCAAGGATCCCGAGACCGGCGAGATGATCTTTCATAAGGATCTCGAATCCAACCAGTTCGTCATCCCGGCCTCCGGGCACCACATGAAGATTTCGGCCAAGGAGCGGCTGAAATACTTCTTCGACGACGGCAAATACGAGGTGCTGGAAAATCCCAAGGTCGTCCAGGACCCGCTGAAGTTCCGCGACGAGAAGCGCTACACCGATCGCCTGAAGGAGGCGAAGGCCAAGACCAGCCTCGAGGATGCGATCCTCAACGGCGCCGGCACCATCGATGGGCTGCCGGTCATCGTCACAGTGCAGGATTTCGCCTTCATGGGTGGCTCGCTTGGCATGGCTGCCGGCGAAGCCATCGTGCATGCTTTCGAGGTCGCGCTGCAGCGCAGGCGGCCGCTGATCCTGTTCGCCGCCTCCGGCGGCGCCCGCATGCAGGAGGGCATCCTGTCGCTGATGCAGCTGCCGCGCACCACGGTCGGCGTCGACCGGCTGAAGGAAGCCGGCCTGCCCTATATCGTCGTGCTGACCAACCCCACCACCGGCGGCGTCACCGCCTCCTACGCCATGCTGGGCGATGTCCATATCGCCGAGCCCGGCGCGCTGATAGGCTTTGCCGGTCCGCGCGTCATCGAGCAGACCATTCGCGAAAAGCTGCCCGACGGTTTCCAGCGCGCCGAATATCTGATGGAGCACGGCATGGTCGACATGGTCGTCTCGCGGCTTGAGATGCGCCAGACCATTTCCCGGCTCTTGAAGATGCTGCTCAAGGTGCCGCAAGCCGACAAACCGCTGGAGCCGGAAATCCTGCCGCCGGCGATCGCCAACGCGGAGACACGGCCCCAGGCCTGATGACGCCATATCGGTCTGCGCGACATCATTCGCCGCGAACCGCGATTTGCGCCGTGCGTTGTCTGCTGTAGCCTCTTATTTGCATATGACCGTTCCGAGACCGATTCCCGGTCTCCGGGTCAGGCGTTAGGATTCCGCCATGACAACGCTCTCCGCCGAACGCGAAATCGAACATCTGATGACGCTGCATCCGAAAGGCTTCGACCTTTCGCTGGACCGCGTCACCCGGCTTCTCGAACGCCTCGGCAATCCGCAGGACCGGCTGCCGCCGGTCATCCACATCGCCGGCACCAATGGCAAGGGTTCCTGCGCCGCCTTCTCGCGCGCGCTTCTGGAGGCGGCCGGCCATCTCGTTCACGTCCACACCTCGCCGCATCTGGTGAATTGGCACGAACGCTACCGGCTGGCGGCCGAAGGCGGCGGCAAGCTCGTCGAGGACGATGTATTCGCCGAGGCCATCGCGCGCGTCGCCGAGGCCAATGGCGGCCAGAAGATCACCGTCTTCGAGATACTCACGGCCGTCACCTTCGTCCTGTTCTCGGAGCATCCGGCGGAGGCGGCCATCATCGAGGTCGGGCTTGGCGGCCGCTTCGACGCCACCAACGTCATCAAGCGGCCCGCGGTTTCGGTGATCATGCCGATCTCGATGGACCACGAAGCCTATCTTGGCGACCGCGTCGAGCTGATCGCCGCCGAGAAGGCGGGCATCATGAAGCGCGGCTGCCCGGTGGTGATCGGCGCCCAGGAAAGCGAGACGGCGCTTCAGGTGCTGATTGAGACGGCCGAGCGGCTGGATTGCCCGACCTTTGTCTACGGCCAGGATTTCCTCGCTTTCGAGGAAAACGGCCGCATGGTCTACCAGGACGAGGACGGGCTGATGGACTTGCCCTTGCCGCGCCTGCCCGGGCGTCATCAATACGCCAACGCCGCCGCCGCGATCGCCGCTGTAAAGGCGGCCGGCTTCGAGATCGGCCATCGCGCCGCCGAGCGGGCGATGACCCATGTCGCCTGGCCGGCACGCATGCAGAAGCTGACGCAGGGCAAATTGGTGGATCTGGCTCCGAAGGGCGCGGAGATCTGGCTGGACGGCGGCCACAATCCCGGGGCCGGCATCGTCATCGCCGAGGCCCTGGCCGAGCAGGAGGAGAAGAATCCGAGGCCTCTGGTGCTGATCTCCGGCATGATCAACACCAAGGACCAGACCGGCTATTTCAGCGCCTTCAAGGGGCTTGCCCGCCATGTCTACACCGTGCCGGTGAGCAACAGCGATGCCGGCGTTCCCAACGACGAGCTGGCATTGCGGGCGGAAGAGGCCGGCCTGTCGGCCGAGCCGGTCAGCTCCGTCGCCAGCGCGCTGATGCTGTTGCGCGACTCCTGGGACGGCCCGGCGCCGCGCATTCTCATCGGCGGCTCGCTCTATTTCGC
>NZ_RZSA01000802.1:0-3118 GCF_003998075.1 Mesorhizobium sp. M2A.F.Ca.ET.037.01.1.1
GAAGATGCCGAGGAAGGGTCCGACGAGCGCGGCGCCGATCAGGCCGCCGAGGATCTCGGGCGACTGGTCCAGCGCTCCCATCGCCTTCACCACGCCGAGCACGGCAGCCACGATGCCCAGCGCCGGCAGGCCGTCGCCGACCGCCACCATCGCGTGATAGGCCTTCAGCTTGTCGCTGCGGATCGTCTGGATCTCTTCATCCATCAGCGCCTCGATCTCGTGCGAGCGGGCATTGCCGATGATGATGATGCGGCAATAGTCGCAGATGAAATTCGTCAGGTCATGGTTCTTGAGCACGGTCGGGAAAGCCTGGAAGATGGCCGACTCCTCCGGATTGTCGATATGCGCCTCGACCTCGCTGCGCGATTTCGAGCGCAGTTCGCGCATCAGGCTGTGCAGGACGCCCAGCGTCTCGAGGTAGTCGCGCTCCTTCGGCACCGCCTGCTTGAAGGCCTCGAGAATGCCCTTGCCGGTGTCCTTGACCGTCTTCATCGGATTGGCGACCAGGAAGGTGCCGAGGGCCGCGCCACAGATGACCACCGCTTCCCAGGGCTGCAGCAGCACGTGCAGATGGCCGCCCATGGCCATGAAGCCGCCGAGAACGCAGCCGAGCGTCACCACAAGTCCGATCAGAATGCCCACGGCAGGTCCTTCCGCATGTCACGTCGTGGATCAGGGATAGTCCCCGTGCCTTGTGTGAGGCTTGAATCGAGGGCACCGGACACGATTCAGCTTCGCGCAAGGAAGTGACGTTATTGTTCCGGGATAGCTTCGGCCGGAGGCATGCCCTTGCTCAGTACCTATATCAGCTACCAGTTGATCGCCAAAGACATCCCCAAGTCTATCGCCCGCATCGAGCAGCAGCCGACGGTCGATCGCGACACCCAATACTATCTGGCCAACATCACCAAGGTGAAATCGATCGACGATTTCGTCAACAATGATCGCTTGTTCAAATACGCCATGAAGGCCTACGGGCTGGAGAACATGGACTACGCCAAGGCCTTCATGGTCAAGGCGCTGAAGGAAGGCGTTTCCGATCCCGACAGCTTCGCCAACAAGCTGACCGACAAGCGCTATGCCCAGTTCGTCAAAGCTTTCAATTTCGCGGCGGACGGCGCCAATGCGACCGCCTACAACCCGGCGCAGCAGCTGGTGACGAAAAACTACGCCATCCAGGCCCAGATCGCCGGCCTTGACCCGAATTCGGACTATGTGAAGGGCGAGACGACCTACTATCTCGCCAACATCACCAAGGTGAAATCTGTCGACGATCTGATGTCGAACAACCGGCTCTATACTTATGCACTGGCGGCCTACGGCCTGGATTCAGCAACCGAGGACAAGGACCTGATCAAGTCGGTCCTGCAAGGCGGCGTGCGTGATCCCGACAGCGTCGCCAACCAGCAGACCAACAAGGCCTATGCCGGGCTGGCCTCTGCCTTCAACTTCGAGCAATACGGCGCAAACACCACCACCTATGTTCAGGCGCAGCAGCCGACCGTCGACATTTACATGCGCCAGACGCTGGAGGAGGATGCCGGCAAGACCAACGAGGGCGTGCGGCTGGCGCTTTATTTCCAGCGCAAGGCGCCCGACATCACCAGCTGGTACGACGTGCTGGCAGACACCGCTTTGGCCAGCGTGGTGCGCACCGCGCTCGGCCTGCCTGATTCCTTCGCCACCGCCGACATCGACAAGCAGGCGCAGCTCTTCGGGCAGAAGCTCGACATCAAGGACTTCACCGACCCCGAGAAGCTCAGCAAGTTCCTGACCCGCTTCACCAGCATGTACGAGGTCGCCCACCCGACCTCGACGGCGGTGACGTCGGTCAGCGTGCTCTTCGCGCAGCCCACCAGTGTCGGCATCTCCACGGATCTGATGCTGGCCATGCAGCAATTGAAGTTCTGAGATCATGCAGGACAGTCTTTACGTCGCCCTTTCCTCTCAGATCGCGCTCGAGCGCCGTCTAGACACCATCGCCGACAACGTCGCCAATGCCTCGACCATCGGCTTTCGCGCCACCGGCGTGAAGTTCGAGGACGTGGTCTCGGGCACCGGGCCGAAGTCGGTCTCCTTCGCCTCCTCCGGCAATACCTATCTTTCCGGCGCGCATGGCGCACTGACCGAAACCGGCAACCCCTTCGACTTCGCCATCCAGGGCGACGCCTGGTTCGCCATCGATACGCCCGCCGGCACGGTGATGACGCGCGACGGCCGCTTCTCCATGAACGAGAACGGCGAGCTGATGTCGATCGAAGGCTATCCGGTGCTGGACAGCGGCGGCGCTCCCATCCAGCTCGATCCGCGCAACGGGCCGCCCAAGGCAGGCGCCGACGGCTCGCTCAGGCAGAACGACCAGCTGGTCGGAGCGATCGGTCTCTACAATTTCGACCCCGGCGAGAATTTCGTCCGCTACGGCAATTCGGGCATCGTTCCGGCGCGCACGCCCGAACCGGTCACCGATCGTTCGGACCTCGGTGTCGCACAAGGGTTTCTGGAAGAGTCGAACGTAAACCCGGTGCTGGAAATGACCCGGCTGATCCAAGTGCAGCGCGCTTTCGAGAACACGGCGGCGCTGATGCGGCAGACCGATTCCTCCACCGACGACGCCATCAAGACGCTCGGCTCGAAGTGACGGCATGACGACCGGCTCGTCCCTGTTGCGCGCTTCCGAGAGCCCGGCCAATTCCGGAAGGACGGACCGGCTGGCCGCGCTCGAACGCATCTGGCGCCGGTTCGACGATCCGCAGGCGTTGCTTGCGCGCGGCGGCCGCATCGCCGAGATATCGCCGACGCATTACAAGGTCCGCGGCCTGTCCGGGATTGCCAGGCTCGGCGACATCGTCGAGCAGCGCGGCAAGGCCGGCGCGCGACGCGGCGAGATCGTCAAGATCGGCAGCGACGAGGTGGTGATAGCTCCCTTCGAGCGCAGCGCCGATGCCGGTATCGGCGGCGCCGTCTTTCGTCGCGGCCCGCTCACCGTTACGCCGCATGTCTCCTGGCGCGGGCGTGCCATCGACGCCTTGACCCGCCCCATTGACGGCGGTCCCGCGCTGATCCGGCCGAATGCCGCCGATGTCACGCATGGCGCGACGCCGGGCGCCTTGTCGCGCCA
>NZ_RZSA01000803.1:0-3116 GCF_003998075.1 Mesorhizobium sp. M2A.F.Ca.ET.037.01.1.1
GGCTCGAAGCGGCCGCTGGAACGGTTCTGCGCGCCGGTAAAGGCGCCCTTCTCGTGGCCGAACAGTTCCGATTCGATGAGGTCGCGCGGAATCGCCGCCATGTTGATGGCCACGAACGGGCCGCCGCGGCGTCGGCCATATTCGTGCAGCGCGCGCGCCACCAGCTCCTTGCCGGTGCCGGATTCGCCGCTGATCATGACCGTGAGATCGGTCTGCATCATGCGCGCCAGCATGCGGTAGATGTCCTGCATGGCGGCGGAGCGGCCGACCAGCGGCATCGTTTCCGGCTGGTCCTCCCCGCGGGCGTCGAGCTTCGGCCGCTTCGGCTCGGATAGCGCCCGGTTGACGATGTTGAGCAGCTCGGTGAGGTCGAATGGCTTCGGCAGATATTCGTAGGCGCCCGTCTCGGAGGCGCGGATGGCGGTCATGAAGGTGTTCTGGGCGCTCATGACGATGACCGGCAGCTCGGGCCGCGCCTTCTTGATGCGCGGCAGCATGTCGAAGGCGTTTTCGTCCGGCATCACCACATCGGTGATGACGAGATCGCCTTCGCCAGCCGCCACCCAGCGCCACAGGGTCGAGGCGTTCGAGGTGACGCGCACCTCGTGGCCGACGCGCGACAGCGCCTGGTTGAGCACGGTGCGGATGGCCGCATCGTCGTCGGCGACCAGAATATTGCCGCGAACGCTCATTTGCGGTCTCCTTCTGCTTCATCGCCTGAGCCGGGCGAAGTCTCCTTCCAGGCCGGCATCAGGACGCGGAACGTGGTGCCCCGCGCGGTCGAATCGCATTCGATGATGCCACCATGCTCGCCGACGATCTTGGCGACCAGCGCGAGCCCGAGGCCGGAACCATTCGGCTTGGTGGTGATGAACGGATCAAACAGGATCGGCAGGATGTCTTCCGATACGCCGGGACCGTTGTCATGCACGCAGAATTCCAGCGGTAGCGAGACGCGGTCCTGCGTTCCAGGCACCGAAACGCGGATGCCCGGACGGAAAGCCGTCGACAGCACGATCTCCCCCTGCGGATCCGATCCGATCGCTTCGGCAGCATTCTTGACCAGGTTGAGGAAGACCTGGATCAGCTGGTCACGGTTGGCGAAGACCGGAGGCAGTGATGGATCATATTCCTCCAAGATCTTGATTCGCCTAGCAAAACCGTTCTTAGCGATCGCCTTCACGTGGTCGAGAACGACGTGAATGTTGACGGGATAGCGCTCGATCGGCCGCTCGTCGGAAAACACTTCCATACGGTCGACCAGCGAGACGATGCGGTCGGTTTCGTCCGTGATCAGGCGGGTGAGCGCCCGGTCCTCGTCGGAAGCCGAGAGTTCGAGCAACTGGGCCGCGCCCCTGATGCCGGAGAGCGGGTTCTTGATCTCGTGCGCCAGCATGGCGGCCAGGCCGGTGACGGAGCGCGCAGCACCGCGATGCGTCATCTGGCGGTCGATCTTGTCGGCCATCGACCGTTCCTGGAACATCACGACGACGGAACCCGGAAACTCCGGCACAGGAGCGACATAGAGATCGACCATCTTCTCGATGCCGAGGCGCGGCGACGAGACGTCGACGCGGTATTCGTTGACCGGCGCACGGCGCTCGCGCACCTGGTCGACCAGCGTCAGCAGCGGGCTTCCGAAGGGCACCAGCTTGGACAGCGTGTTGCGGGCAAGCATGGTCGCGCTGGAGCGGAAGAAATCCTCGGCATCCGCGTTGGCAAAAGTGATGAAGCCGTCGGGATCGACCATGATCACCGGGCGGCGGATGGTGTTGAGCACGATGTTGGCGGCGTCCGCCACCTGCTGCGGGGCATTGGCCTTCATGCAGCGCTCCGCAGGCTGTCCAACGGCAAGCTGTCGGTGAATACGCGGCGCAATTCGGCGACGATCTCCGCCGGTTCGAACGATGTGAGGATACGTTTGCGCTGCTCGGCGCGAACACCTGGAGCATGGCGGTCAAGATACCAGCCGAGATGCTTGCGCGCCTGGCGCAGGCCGCTTTCGACGCCGTAGAGCGCGAGCATGTCGTCGTAATGCGAGACGACGTAATCGGTTAACTCTTGCGGCGTCAGTGGAATGCCCTGTGTCTTTGCGCCGCCCGCGGCCGTCGCAATACCGCCGGCGATCCATGGCGCGCCATAATGCGCGCGGCCGATCATCACCGCGTCGGCGCCGGATTGATCGAGGATCGCCGCTGCTTCCTCAGGCGAGCCGACATCCCCGTTCGCCACCACGGGAATCGACACGGCTTGCTTGACGCGCGCGATGGCGCGCCAGTCGGCCCTGCCCTGGTAGAACTGACAGCGCGTGCGGCCATGCACGGTCACCATGCTGACGCCGGCCTGTTCGGCGCGCCGCGCCAGCATCGGAGCGTTGAGAGCGCTTTCGTCCCAGCCCAGCCGCATCTTGACCGTCACCGGCAGCGAGACGGCGCCGACCACCGCCTCGATCAGGGACAGTGCATGGTCGAGGTCGCGCATCAGCGCCGAACCGGCATAGCCGCCGGTCACCTTCTTCGCCGGGCAGCCCATGTTGATGTCGATGATATCGGCGCCCTCGCCCGCCGCGATTCGCGCGCCCTCGCCCATATGGGCGGCCTCACGGCCGGCCAGCTGCACCATATGTACCGGCAGGCCGGAATGACGTATACGCAGGTCGCAGCCCGCCCTGCCCTTGGCCAGTTCGCCGCTCGCCACCATTTCCGACACGACCAGCCCCGCGCCATGCGCGTGGGCGCGCTGCCGGAACGGCTCGTCGGTGATGCCCGACATCGGCGCGAGGAAAACCCGATTGCGGATTTTTACCCCGCCGACATCGAGTGGCGATGCCAATGTGGTCAGTTCAGCCATGCACAAAAACCAAGCATGTTCGATCGTTGCACATTCTCTAGCCAGAAGTGTGGCGTTGTGCAACGCGCAATGACGTCACATTAAGGCGCATTTTGGAAAATGCTGGCCTTCGGCCATCACCCCGACTAGGACCGATCGGAATGAGCGAGGCAAGCGAAAAGCAAGCGGCGTCCCCAGGCGGCGGGATCGGAGTGGTGATCGTGGCCGCCTGGGGACGCCGCTTGCTTTTCGCTTGCCTCGCTCATTCCGATCGGTCCTAGTCGGGG
>NZ_RZSA01000804.1:0-3105 GCF_003998075.1 Mesorhizobium sp. M2A.F.Ca.ET.037.01.1.1
GATGTCCATGGTGACGTTGAGGTCGGCCGCCAGCCGGTGCAGGCGGCCGACCTCAACGTCACCATGGACATCAGCGTCGAGGAGGCGGCCACGGCCGATAAGGTGACGGCGATGTTCCCGGACGGCCGCAAGGTCGCGGTCAAGCTGCCCTCCTATGTCGAGGACGGCCAGACGATCCGCCTGAAGGGCCAGGGCGAGCAGGGGCCTGGACAGCCGGGCGACGCGCTGGTCAAGATCCACATCCGCCGCCACCCGCGCTACCGCATCGAGGGCCGCGACCTGCATGTGGATCTGCCTGTCGATCTGGCCGACGCCGTGCTCGGCGCCAAGGTGGCGGTCGAGACGCCGACCGGCAAGCTCGCGGTCAACGTACCGGCATGGTCGAGCTCGGACAAGGTGCTGCGGCTGAAAGGCCGGGGCTTGCCGGAAAAGGCCGGCGGTCACGGCGATCTCTATGCCCATGTCCGGCTGATGCTGCCGGAGGGCGGCGATGCCGAGCTTGAGGCCCTGATGCGCCGCCAAAAAGGCTGATCGAGGGAATCTTGTTCCCGTTACAGTGTCTTTTGAGCGCTTGAAGGGGCTCTGTGCCTGTGCGATAGGGCTCTCCACAAAGCAGATATTCTTGCGGAGAGCTTGCACATGGCAGGTGGACAGGGCCTGATGGCCGGTAAGCGGGGCCTGATCCTGGGCGTCGCCAACAATCGGTCGATCGCTTTCGGCATCGCCAAGGCTTGCGTCGATCACGGCGCCGAAATCGCGCTGACCTATCAGGGCGAGGCCTTCAAGAAGCGCGTCGAGCCGCTGGCGGCCGAGCTCAACGCGCATGTCGCCGGCCATTGCGACGTCACCGACCCGGAAAGCCTTGATGCCGTTTTCGCCGACATCGCCGAGCATTGGGGCAAGCTCGACTTCCTTGTCCATGCCATCGCCTTCTCCGACAAGGACGAGCTCACCGGCCGCTATGTCGAGACGACGCGCGACAATTTCCTGCGCACAATGGACATCTCGGTGTTTTCCTTCACCACCATCGCCAAGCGCGCCGAGCCGCTGATGACCGATGGCGGCTCGCTTTTGACGCTGACCTATTACGGCGCCGAGAAGGTGATGCCGCATTACAACGTCATGGGCGTCGCCAAGGCGGCGCTGGAAGCGAGCGTGCGCTATCTCGCCGTCGATCTCGGCGCCAAGAAGATCCGCGTCAACGCGATCTCGGCCGGGCCGATCAAGACGCTCGCTGCCTCCGGTATCGGCGATTTCCGCTACATCCTGAAGTGGAACGAGTACAATTCGCCGCTGAAGCAGACGGTGACACAGGAAGAGGTCGGCGATTCCGGCGTCTATTTCCTATCCGACCTGTCGCGCGGCGTGACCGGCGAGGTCCATCACGTCGATTCCGGCTACCATGTCGTCGGCATGAAGGCGGTCGACGCGCCGGATATCTCGACCGTCAAGGACTAATCCGCTCCGCCTATCAAGCGTCCAAGCAATTCCAGGAAAAGTGCGAAGCGGTTTTCCGTCCGGAATGCTTGCAAAAGCAAATAGCGTCCGACCTTGGAAGACCTGATGTACCCGCTCGTCTACATCGCGCGCCACGGCCAGACCGAGTGGAATACCCAGCGTCGCCTGCAGGGTCAGGCCGACACCGACATCAATGAGCTTGGACGCCAGCAGGCGACTGCCAACGGACGGCGCCTGGCCGCGTTGATCGGCAAGGGTGAGGATTTCGACTTTGTCGCAAGTCCGATGCGGCGCACATGCGAAACCATGGAACTGATGCGCGCGGCAATGGGGCTCGACCCGCTCGCCTACCGGACGGAGCCGCGTCTGGTGGAATTGAGTTTCGGCGAATGGCAGGGTTTTACGTTTCGGGAGCTCGAGGCCCGGCATCCTGGATCCACGCGTGGCCGCCGCGCCGCCAAATGGGATTTCCAGCCGCCCGGCGAGGGCGCGGAAAGCTACGAGATGCTGCTCGAACGGGTGAAGCCTTGGTTCGATGCGCTTGACCGGCAGACGGTATGCGTCACGCATGGCGGCGTCATGCGCTGCCTTTTCCGCTTCGTCGAAGGCATATCCAAGAACGACGCGGCCGCTCTGGAGATCCCGCAGGACCGCCTGCTCCGGCTGGAGGGCCGGAGTTTGGAGTGGTTATAGGTCCGGGTGCGGCCGTGAAAGTCGTCATCCTTGGGCGCAGCGACGCGAAGCGGAGCGAGGACCCATGGATCCATGCCGTGACATTCGCCGAATAGTAAAAACGGTGCAGAAAAGGTCGTTCTGCACCGCTGCAAAGCTCTGACATAACGGCATGGATTCCAGGGTCTGCGCGTCGCTGCGCTCCTTGCTTTGCCCTGGAATGACGAAGCTTAGGCGTTCAAGCCCCTGGCCGGAAAAGTTAGTTCTGGTCGCTGTCGGGCAACTGCATATCGGTGACGACATTCTCGCCATTGCTCACGTCATAGGCGATGACGATGTCCATGCCCGGCTTCAGCGAGTCGATGTCGGTCTCGGCGTTAAGCTTGTAGGCCTTTCCGTCGTCAAGCGTCAGCGTCAGCGTGTCCTTATCAACCTTCTTGATCAGGCCTTCGGTCTGGCCGGCAAACGCGGCGGCGGTGGAAATCATGAGCATGGCGCAGGCGGCGCCAATCAGGGTACGCATCGTCGTCCTCTTTGGTCATTGCGCCGGCTGGTCAGCGGCGGGTCCTCAACGGCGGGTGGGGAGAGAGCAGAAACCAACCGAATGTGTCAAAACTAAATCCGCCAGATCACAGTTTGATGCAGCCGTTTGACCACCGTGGAAAACGCCAATAGAAGGCAGCCGTAACCGGATTTCCTCACCGGCAGGGCGTTTTTCATGTCTCACAACACATTCGGCCATCTCTTCCGCGTCACCACCTGGGGTGAAAGCCATGGCGCCGCGCTCGGCTGCGTTGTCGACGGCTGCCCGCCCGGAATTCGCTTCAAGCGCGATGACATCCAGGCCGAGCTCGACCGCCGCCGCCCGGGGCAGTCGCGCTTCGTAACCCAGCGCCGCGAGCCGGACGAGGTCAAGATCCTGTCGGGCTTCATCCTCGACGAGGATGACGAGACGATGATCACCACCGGCACGCC
>NZ_RZSA01000805.1:0-3097 GCF_003998075.1 Mesorhizobium sp. M2A.F.Ca.ET.037.01.1.1
TCATGGATGAACCGACGGCCGCCCTTGCCGTCGCCGAGACCCGCAAAGTGCTGGCGCTGACTCGGCGCCTTGCCGGTCGAGGCTGCGCCGTCGTGCTGATCAGCCACAACATTTCCGAAGTCTTCGAGGTTGCCGACCGGATCGTGGTGTTCCGGCGTGGCCGCAAGGTGGCCGAACGCCTGGCCGCAGAGACCAATCACGAGGAAGTCGTTTCGCTCATAACAGGCGCCCATCCCGACGTGCGGGCGCTCGAAAAAACAAACTGACATGCACGTCATTCCAGAGAGGATCACACATAATGCTTTCACAACTCAGGAAAGTGCTCGCGGTCTCCGCGCTGTCGTTGGTCGCCGTGACGGCGGCGCATGCAGCAGACAAGCATAAGGTCGCCTTCGTCCCGCAGCTGATCGGCATCCCCTATTTCAACGCCATGGAGGCGGGGGGCAACCGTGCCGCCAAGGATCTCGGCGTCGATTTCGTCTATTCCGGCCCGGTCGACACCAACCCGGTCGACCAGCTGCAGATCGTGCAGAACCTGATCGACCAAGGCGTCGAAGCGGTCTCGGTCTCCGTTCTCGATGCTTCGAGCATCGCCCCGGTGGTGGAGAGCGCCAAGGCCAAGGGCATCAAATTGTTCACCAGCGACAGCGACGCGCCCGACAGCGGCCGCGCGGTCTATGTGGCGCAGGCGACCGACGAGGGCCTCGGCACCACGATCATCGACGAGCTGGTCAAGCGCGTCGGCGGGGACGCCACGATCGGCATCGTCTCCGGCGAGGCGACCGCGTCCAATCTCAACGCCTGGATCGGCTTCATGCAGAAGGAAGCCGCCGCCAAATATCCCAAGCTGAAGCTGCTCGCCCCGCAATTCGCCGGCGGCACGGCCGAGCGCGCCGCGCAGATCTCGGGCGACCCCATGGCCGCCAATCCCGATATCAAGGCCATCATCGCCGTCGCATCCTCGACCTGCCCGGGCGTTGCCCAGCGATCGAGACCGCCGGCAAGATCGGCTCGGTTATCGGGACCGGTTACTGCAGCCCGAACACCGCCCGCTCCTATCTGAAGAGCGGCGCCTTCGGCTTCACCGTGCTGTGGGATCCTGAACAGCTCGGCTACCTGACGGTCTGGGCCGGCAAGCAGCTTATCGACGGCAAGAGCTTCGAGGCCGAGAACAAGATTGCCGGCCTCGACAAGCCCGCCACCTATGATGCCGCCAAGGGCATTCTCCTGCTCGGGCCGCCGGCCGTCTTCACCACGGACAATGTCGACAAGTTCAACTTCTGAGCCTGACGTGAACGTAGTGCGGCAGTCTGGAACCGGTGTCTTCTCCATGAATGGGCGGGAGTGGTCTTTGCTTGTCGCCTGTTTGCTTGCGGTCGTCATCTTTTCTGTCGCATCGCCGCACTACGCGACCCCGGGCATCGCGGTCACCGTGCTGCGCAACAGCGTCGAACTGCTGCTGATCGGCCTCGGCATGACCCTGCTGCTCGCCATGGGCGGCATCGATGTCTCGATCGGCATCGTCATGGGCCTCGCGGCCATCGCCATCGGCCGCATACTTGGCGCCGATGGCAGCCCGTTCGTGGCGCTTGTCGCGGGCCCGCTCGTCGGGGCGCTGCTGGGCTGCGTGACGGCCGCCATCGTCGTCCTGGGCCGCGTTCCGGCCATCGTCGGAACGCTCGGCCTGTTTGGTGTCTACCGCACCGCCGTGTTGCGCTGCTTGGCGGGCAATGGCTTTCGGGCCTGCCCTCGAGCCTCACCGATCTGCTGGCAGCCACCGTGCTCGGCATCCCCGTGCCGGCCCTGGTGATCGCCGTTGCCTATCGGACTGTCTGGCTGGCACTGCGGCGCACGCCCTATGGTTTGCATCTGCTGGCGATCGGCAATTCGGAAGAAAAGGCGCGGCTTTCGGGAATTCCGGTGATCAAGGTCAGATTCCTGACCTTTGTCATCAGCGGCGTCCTGACCGGCATTGCCGCCACCTTCTATGTCGCAACCTACCGCAACGTCGAAATGTCGATCGGCAGCACCTCGGCGCTGGATGCCATCGCCGCGGTCATTCTCGGCGGCACAAGCATATTGGGCGGCCGCTGCAGCCTGCTCGGCACGGTGCTTGGCGTGCTCCTGCTCAGAATCCTCGAGAATGGCCTGCTTCTGATCGGTGTTCCCTCGCTTTGGCAGCCGGTCGTCACCGGCGTGCTGATCATCGGTGTGCTCGGCTTCGAAGCGGTCTCCAATCGCCTGCCTCTTACCCGGTTCCAGCGAGCCCGCGCATGAGAACGCTTCGGAACCTGCAGGGCCCGGCCCTGACCCTGGCTTTGCTGTGCGCGCTGTGGCTGATCGTGATTGTCGGCCTGCTGGCGCTCAAGCCTTCCGTCTTCAATCTCGGCACCGTAACCACCATTCTTCAGTTCTCGACCATCCTGGCGCTGGTCGGCCTCGGACAGGGGATGGTCATCCTGGCCGGCGGCACAGGCATAGACCTATCGGTCGGCGGCGCGGTTTCGCTCTCCGCCATCATCGCCATGCTGTCGCTCAAACTGGGCTTGCCGCCGGTCCTGCTGCCGGCCGTCTGCATCCTGGCCGGCGCGGCGCTCGGCGCCCTCAACGGATTGCTGGTGAACGGCCTGGCGCTGCTGCCCTTCATCGCGACGCTCGGTACCTTCTTCGTCTATTCCGGCGTGGCGCTTGCCGTCACCGGCGGCGCGGCCCAGTCGGGCGTGCCAGGATGGCTGCTTGGTTGGGGCGCGGTGTCGTCGCCGGCATTCCCGTGCCCTTCCTCACCCTGGCCATCCCCTGCTTCGCGCTGGCCGGCCTTGTGCTGATGGCGACGGCCTGGGGGCGCTGGATCTACGCGATGGGCTTCAACGAACGCTCGGCCAGGCTGGTCGGCATTCCTGTCGATCGCGTGCGCTTCATCCTCTACGCCCTGAGCGGCGCGCTCGCCGGCGCCGCCGGCCTGGTTTCGCTCGCCTGGCTCAGCAGCGGCAGGCCAAATATCGGCCAGAACCTCGAGCTGGAATCGCTGACCGCCGCGATGCTTGGCGGCATCGCCATCACTGGCGGGCGGGGCGGCGTCGGCGGCGGGGTGGCGGCC
>NZ_RZSA01000806.1:0-3092 GCF_003998075.1 Mesorhizobium sp. M2A.F.Ca.ET.037.01.1.1
CCGCCATTATCGATCCGCCGCTGGTGATCTCCGCGCGCGGCCGCGCCATGCGCATCGAAGCGCTGAACAAGCGCGGCGAAGTGCTCCTGCCTGTGATCGGAAAGGCGCTTGGCGCGCCGAGCGAAGTGACGATCGCGGAGACCTCGAAGACGCTTATCCGCGTCGATGTGGCAAAACCCGGCCGCGTCTTCACCGAGGAGGAGCGCAGCCGCGTTCCGTCCGTCTTCACCGTGCTGCGCGCCATCACCGCTTTGTTCAAGACCGCCGAGGACGCCAATCTCGGCCTTTATGGCGCCTTCGGCTACGACCTCGCCTTCCAGTTCGATCCGGTGGACTACAAGCTCGAGCGCAAGGAAAGCCAGCGCGACCTGGTGCTGTTCCTGCCCGACGAGATTCTCGTGGTCGACCATTATTCGACCAAGGCCTGGACCGACCGCTACGACTATTCCGGCGAGGGCTTTTCGACCGAAGGCCTGGCGCGCGATGCCCATGTCGAGCCGTTCAAGACCGCCGACCGCATCCCGCCGCGCGGCGACCACGAACCGGGCGAATACGCCAACCTGGTGCGGCGCGCCATGGAAAGCTTCAAGCGCGGCGACCTGTTCGAGGTTGTGCCTGGACAGATGTTCTACGAGCGCTGCGAGACCCAGCCCTCCGACATCTCGCGCAAGCTGAAATCGATCAACCCCTCGCCCTATTCCTTCTTCATCAATCTCGGCGAGAACGAATATCTAATCGGCGCTTCGCCGGAGATGTTCGTGCGCGTCAACGGCCGCCGCGTCGAGACCTGCCCGATCTCGGGCACCATCAAGCGCGGCGACGACGCCATTTCCGATAGCGAGCAGATCCTGAAGCTGCTCAACTCCAAGAAGGACGAGTCCGAGCTCACCATGTGCTCGGATGTCGACCGCAACGACAAGTCGCGCGTCTGCGAGCCAGGCTCGGTGCGCGTCATCGGCCGCCGCCAGATCGAGATGTATTCGCGCCTGATCCACACCGTCGACCACATCGAAGGCCGGCTGCGCGAAGGCATGGACGCCTTCGACGCCTTCCTGTCGCACGCCTGGGCGGTCACCGTCACCGGCGCGCCGAAGCTCTGGGCCATGCGCTTCATCGAGCAGAACGAGAAGAGCCCGCGCGCCTGGTATGGTGGCGCCATCGGCATGGTCAATTTCAACGGCGACATGAACACTGGGCTGACGCTGCGCACCATCCGCATCAAGGACGGCATCGCCGAGGTGCGCGCCGGCGCCACACTGCTCTTCGACAGCGTGCCCGAGGAAGAAGAAGCCGAAACCGAACTGAAGGCATCCGCCATGCTCTCCGCCATCCGCGACGCCAAGACCGGCAACGCCACCGGAACCGAGCGCACCACCGCGCGCGTCGGCGACGGCGTCAACATCCTGCTCGTCGACCACGAGGACTCCTTCGTCCACACGCTGGCCAACTACTTCCGCCAGACCGGCGCCAATGTCTCCACCGTGCGCACGCCGGTGCCGGAGGAAGTCTTCGAGCGGCTGAAGCCCGATCTCGTCGTGCTGTCGCCTGGCCCCGGCACGCCGACAGATTTCGACTGCGCCGCCACCATTAAGAAAGCGCGCGCCCGCGACCTGCCGATCTTCGGCGTCTGCCTCGGCTTGCAGGCGCTGGCCGAAGCTTATGGCGGCGAATTGAGGCAGTTGCACATCCCCATGCATGGCAAGCCCTCGCGCATCCGCGTCTCGAAACCCGGCATCATCTTTTCTGGCCTGCCAAAGGAAGTGACCGTCGGCCGCTACCACTCGATCTTCGCCGATCCGGTGCGCCTGCCTGATGGCTTCGTGGTCACAGCCGAGACAGAGGACGGCATCATCATGGCCTTCGAGCACCCCAAAGAGCCGATCGCCGCGGTGCAGTTCCATCCGGAATCGATCATGACGCTCGGTCACAATGCTGGCATGCGCATCATTGAGAACATCGTCGCGCATCTGCCGCGCAAGGCCAAGGAAAAGGCCGCGTAGGGACGATGACCCAGGCGCGGGACACGACGACGGCCGCGGCGAAAGCCGCGACCAGGCAGAAGGTCGCCAGGCTCGCCTTCTGGTCGATCGTCGTCGCCTTCGCCGTGCTCGCCCTCAAGGTGGCCGCCTGGTACATCACGGGCTCCGTCGCGCTTTATTCGGACGCGGCGGAATCGATCGTCAACGTCATCGCGTCGGCAGCCGCCTTCTGGGCAATCCAGGTCAGCTACAAGCCCGCCGACCAGGACCATCCCTTTGGCCACCACAAGGCCGAATATTTCTCGGCCGTGCTCGAGGGGGTGCTGATCGTCGTCGCGGCGCTGCTGATCCTCAACGAGGTCTGGCAGTCCTGGCAGCATCCGGCCCCGCTCGAGCAGCCCTGGAAGGGTCTCGCCGTCAACAGCTTGGCGACCATCGTCAACGCGATCTGGGCCTGGACTCTGATCCAGACCGGCCGCAACGCGAAATCGCCGGCGTTAGTCGCCGACGGCCAGCACATCATGACCGACGTTGTGACGTCCGTTGGCGTGCTCGGCGGCCTTGTCGGCGCGGTGCTCACCGGTTGGCAGATCCTCGATCCGGCATTGGCCGTGATCGTCGCGCTCAACATCCTGTGGCAGGGCTGGCATGTGATCGGCTCGTCGATGAACGGCCTGATGGACCGCGCCGTCGATAGCCATGAGAACATGCAGATCCGCGACATCATCTCGGCCAATTCGAAAGGCGCGCTCGAGGTGCATGACCTGAAGACGCGCATTGCCGGACGCGCCACCTTCATCGAGTTCCACCTTGTCGTCGACGCCGACATGACCGTCGGCGCCAGCCATGTCATCTGCGATCGCATCGAGGACGCGTTGAAGGCCGAGATCCCCTCGGTGCGCGTCACCATCCATGTCGAGCCGGACGACGAGGCCAAACTGCCGAAAGGCACGACCGCGGTGCCTTTCGCTTAGCAGAGCGCGAAGGTCTGTCGAGATTCAGGTCAGGCCGAGTCGGAGTCGAAGACGGGCGCGAAGCGACCAGACAAGATGGCTTCCGAGAGCCGGAGCGGAGCGTACTTGAAAGTACGTGAGCACCGGAAGGGCAGGAAGC
>NZ_RZSA01000807.1:0-3091 GCF_003998075.1 Mesorhizobium sp. M2A.F.Ca.ET.037.01.1.1
CCTTGCGCGCATTTGCAGGCAAGGCTGCGCAAGCTCGCCTCGCATCCGCTGGTGGGTGAGGTGCGCGGCGTCGGCCTCATCGCCGCCGTCGAGCTCGTCGCCGACAAGGCGACCAAGGCGCCCTGGGGCAAGCCGGCGGCGCTCAGCGCGCTGGTCAACGGCTTCCTGCAGCAGAATGGCGTGATCTCGCGCAACATGGGCGATGCCATCGCCTTCTGTCCGCCTCTGATCATCACCGAGACCCAGATCGACGTGCTGGTCGATGCGTTCGAGCGGTCGCTCGCCGCCGCCCTGCCGCAGATTCATCCGCAGGGCTGAAGGGACGCTCGGCGCCCTATGTCTTGGCGTCCTTTTCCGCTGCTGACCGGCAAGCTGCCTATGCGCGTCTCGCCGTCGGTATCCATAATCTGTTCGATCCATGGAAAAATTGTTCGGCGGCGAGCCCTCCAAGGGTCGACGGTTCCTTCTAAGACGGGTCGGAGTCTATAAAAATTATAGACATTGGACCCTGGTCGTCGACATACCGAGAAAGTGCCACAGCATGCCCAATCCAACCGTTGTCGGTTTCTCCGGAAATTTCACCCGGCCGTCGAAGACGCGCGGCTTCGTCGAGCACGTCGTCAGGGATATCGCGGTCCGTAACAATCTGTCGGCGAGCACCTATGACATCGAAGATGTCGGCGCCTCGCTCGGCAGCGCCAAATGGGCGCGAGATCTCGATCAAAAGGGCCGCGACGTCCTTGACAAGGTCGTCAATGCCGATGTGCTGGTGGTCGGATCACCGACCTACAAGGGCAGCTATACGGGCCTGTTCAAGCACTTCTTCGACCTGCTCGACCCGTCGGCGCTGAGAGGCAAGCCGGTGCTGCTGCTTGCCACGGGCGGCGGCGAACGGCACGCGCTGATCGTCGAGCACCAGCTTCGGCCGCTGTTCGGCTTCTTCGAGGCGCTTGCCTTGCCGACGGGGGTTTACGCGACGGACAAGGATTTCGCCGATGGCGTTCTCGTGTCCGATCCGATCCGCAAACGCGCCGCGCAGGCGGTCGAGGAAGCAGGATACGCGCTGTTGCGTCGCGCGGGCGGTCAGCGGGTTGCGGCCGAATAGCCGAGGCCTCTGGCCGCGCGACGTTTCCCGACGGGTGAGGCATGGCCGATACGCCATCGGGCCAGCCGGCAGGCGATACGATTATCGCGCCGGTTTCAAGCGTAGCCGAGATGTCGGGCGAAATTGGACGGCTGATATTGCCGGTTGCAATACCGCGAGACGCTCGTTGGACAGGGCTCGCTTAAGGACAAATCTATATCCCCGACCAGTTCGATGCGCCTCAATCGCGACTTAAAGCGCGTCGCGATCCTTCGGATTCGCTCCATGCGCTTTGGTCTTTGATTTGCGCATGTCTTTATCCCGAAGCCAGTTCCCACTTTCGGGAGACATGCTTCAGTTCCATCGCGATAGTCGGAAGCGGCTGATATCCGCGAGGAAATCAAACGCTTACCTACATTAGGGCTTGCTGGTATAAGAGGGTTTCGTCAAGGCTGGTTTGTCCACGTCGAAAATTTCAGCTGAGACACTGTCGACATTTGACGATTTGGTGCGCCGAGTAGGCAGGACCTGGTTGAGGGTGTGCGATGACAGAAGTCTCGATACGCCGCGCAGACTTCATGATGGTCCTCGCTTATGCCTCGGATCTCGCGACAGGCCATTCCCGCGACTTCGCGCTGAAATCCTGCGTGCTGGCAATGCGGATCGCCGAGCTTGCTGGCGTTTCGGAGCAGGTTCGGCGCAATGCCTATCACCAGTCCATGCTGCGTTATGTCGGCTGCAACGCGGACACCGACCTTCTCTCGGGTCTCTTCGGCGACGAAATCGCGCTTCGCCAGGACCTTGTCGGTCTCGACATGGGTCACCGTGCGGAACTGGGCAGGGTCTTCGTGCAGGCTTTCAAGCGGTTCTATTATGATCTCGCGCCTGACGCGCAGGCCAAGGCGGTCGAGGCCGCGACGTCGCAGGCGCTCGCCGTGGCGCGCCCGGTTCTGACAGCCCATTGCGAGGTGGCGCAGCGGATCGGCGAACGCCTCGGTCTCTCCGACGAAATCCGGCGCAATCTCGGACAGATCTACGAGCGCTGGGACGGCAAGGGCCTGCCGCGTGGACTGAGCGGCGAGGAGGTCCTGCCCGCCGTGCGCCTGATCACACTGGCGCAGGATGCGATCGCGCTCAGTGATGCCGTCGGCATCGACGGGATGGCCGAGACCATCGCCAGTCGTGCCGACGGCCCGTACGAGGCCGATCTGGCCCGGCTCGTCTCAGCCAACGCCGCGATGCTGATGCGGGGTATCGGCGCCACGATCGACCGCGAGACGATTCTAGCGCTGGAGCCGGATCCGCCGGTGACGCTGGACGAAGGGGCTTGCGACGAGGCGTTCCTCGCCATCGCCGACATGATCGACATGCGCATGCCATTCACGCAGGGCCATTCGCGGATGGTGTCGGAGCTGGCCGCGGGCGCTGGAGCAAGGATCGGTCTGCCCGCCGCCGATGTTCGCGCGCTGCGCTGGTCGGGCTGCATCCATGACATCGGAGAGCTCGTGGTGCCTGTGGCGACTTGGATGCGCAACGGCCCGCTATCGGTGCGCGAGCGCGACGCCGCGCAACTGCATGCCTATTACGGCGAGCGGGCGCTGGCTTCCTTCGGCCATGACGGCGATGCGATGGGCGCGCTCGTGCTGCGTCACCACGAACGCCTGGACGGTTCGGGATATCACCGCAAGGTCGGCGGCTCCGACCTCTCCCCGGCGGCGAGGATATTGGCCGCTGCCGAAGCCTTTCAAACGTCACGCGAGGAACGTGCGCACCGCAAGGCGCTGTCCAGCGAAGCGGCGGCGGCACAGCTGCGCGCGGCTGTTCGTGACGGCTGTATCTACCCCGACGCTGCCGAAGCCGTTTTGTCATTCGCCGGGCAGCAGTCGCGCCGGGCCTTGCCGCAGGCGCTGGCCGGCATGACGCCGCGCGAATCGAGGTGCTGCGCCTGATCGCCGCTGGGCTTACCGCGAAGGAAGTGGCTCGGAAGCTGGATATCTCGCCCAAGAC
>NZ_RZSA01000808.1:0-3087 GCF_003998075.1 Mesorhizobium sp. M2A.F.Ca.ET.037.01.1.1
GCACGATGCAGATGAAGATGCCGGCAAACAATTTCGCCACCTCGGCGATCGGCCCCCAGGTGAAGCCGTTGGCCTCGCGATGGCTCTTGTACGAGACCTTCAAGGACAGGAAGGCCAGCACCAGGATGATGACGTCGCGCACCAGGTTCTGCAACTCGAGGCTGACGCCAAGGATTGGGATGCTGACGCCCGGCTTCCAGCTCGCCGAAAGCAGGATCGCGCCGATCACGCCGGCGAGCAGCGGCAGGTTGGCGAGCCCGCGCAGGCGCACCTTTGTATCGGGCGTCGGGTCCTTGATCTTCGGCATGCCGGCCTCGCGGCGATGCAGGACCAGATCGATCGCCAGGAACACCGCCAGCACCAGCCCGCCGACAAAAAGCGTGTCCGGCAGGATGTGCACTGTCGTCCAGAAGAAATCCACGCCGCGCAGGAAGCCGACGAACAGCGGCGGATCGCCGAGCGGCGTCAGCGAGCCGCCGATGTTGGAGACCAGGAAGATGAAGAAGATCACCACATGGGCGTTGAACGGCCGGTTGTCGTTGGCGCGCAGCATCGGCCGGATTAGGATCATCGAGGCGCCGGTCGTGCCGATGACCGAGGCAAGCAGCGCGCCGATGAGCAGCAGCCCGGCATTGGTGAGCGGCGTGCCGTGGATGTTGCCGGCGAGCAGGATGCCGCCCGAGATGGTGTAGAGCGCGAACAGCAGGATGATGAAGGACATGTATTCGCTGAGCAGCGTGTGCAGCACGGCCTCGCCTGCCGTCGGTATGCCGAAAGCGACGGCCAGCGGGACCACCGCCAGCGCTGCCCAGCCGGCGGCGATCTTGCCGTAATGATGTTCCCACAGGTGATGAAAGAGCAGCGGTCCGGTCGCGATCGACAGCAGCAGGCCGGCAAAGGGCAGTCCCCACCATAGCGACATGGCGGCGCCGGGCAGTTCATGGATTTCGGCGGCCAGCGCCTGCCCTGGGAGCAGCAGCGCTATGGCGAGCGCCGCGAATGGAAAAATCATCCGGCCGCGGCGCGTTTTCCCTTCTCCCCTTGTGGGAGAAGGTGGATCGGCGCGATAGCGCCGAGACGGATGAGGGGTGTTCCAGCGGAGTGAGACGCCGGCTTTCCCTGGAGCACCCCTCATCCGTCGCCTTCGGCGACACCTTCTCCCACAAGGGGAGAAGGGGGAACCCGCTTTCCGGCGCCGCAAACCAGCTATCTCCTCTCCCCTCGGGGAGAGGTCGGATTGCCCCGAATTGCCCTTCGCAATTCGGCTGGCAATCCGGGTGAGGGGGCCTTTCCCCACGGTCCGGTCAATCCGCCGAGTGGTCTTCGAGCGTCACGCCGGCTTCGCGCATGCGCTTCAGCATCGCCTCCACCGAGCCGTTGAGGTCGATGCCGCGGCAGGCGTCGAGCCGGACTGTCGTCTTGAAACCCTGCTTCACCGCGTCGAGCGCCGAGAAGGCAACGCAGAAATCGGTGGCGAGCCCGACCAGTGTGATCGTGTCGATGCCGCGCTCCTTGAGGTAGCCGCCAAGGCCGGTCGGTGTCTTATGGTCGTTCTCGAAGAACGCCGAATAGGAGTCGATCGCTGTGCGGAACCCCTTGCGGAGCACCAGCTCGGCCTTGGTCCAGGCGAGCCCGGAATGGAAATCGGAACCGAGGCTGCCCTGGATGCAATGGTCCGGCCACAGCGTCTGCGGCCCATAAGGCATCTCGATGGTTTCAAACGGCTGCTTGCCCGGATGGCTGGAGGCGAAGCTCGAATGTCCGGCCGGGTGCCAGTCCTGCGTCAGGATCACGTGGTCGGTCCGCCGGATCAAGTCATTGACCAAAGGCACGATCTCGTCGCCGCCGGCCACCGCCAGCGCGCCGCCTGGACAAAAATCGTTCTGCAGGTCGATGACGATCAGCGCTTCGTCGGCCATGCGGCTTCCCTCTCGTTTGGGCCCCCCTGGTATCGGCTTGAGGCTCCAGTCCAAAGCCGCTGACGCGACCGGACACGGAACCTTGACCAGATGGGCGGCGGCGTCAACCTCCGGCACCATAACAATCGCGTTCAGGTCCTTGCCCTGCCAACTCCGGCTTTGACAATTCCGAACGGCCTGATATCATTTGCATACGAATGAATTTGACCGGTCTGGATACCGGCGGAAAGTCCCAGGGCAAGGCGCTTTGGGCGGGCCAATCGGGGACGGCTCGTTTCTGGGAAGGTTCTGGAAGGCAGAGCGTGATCCGTTACGCGAAACCCACCACGGTCGACGAGGCGCTCGCGCTGCTTGGCGAGGATCGCTGGCGCATTCTCGCCGGCGGCACCGATTTCTACCCCGCCCAGGGCGCAAGACCCTTCCGCGACAACATACTCGACATCAACGGTCTCGCCGAACTGCGCGGCATCGAAGAGACGGACGAAAACTGGCGGATCGGTGCCCGCACCACCTGGACCGATATTGTCCGTCACCCACTCCCGCCCGCCTTCGACGCGCTGAAATCGGCCGCGCGCGAAGTCGGCTCGGTCCAGATCCAGAACGTCGCCTCGATTGCCGGCAATCTCTGCAACGCCTCGCCCGCCGCCGACGGCGTGCCGGCGCTGCTTGCGCTCGACGCCGATGTCGAATTGCGGTCGGCGAAAGCCCCCCGTCATCTGCCGCTCGACGCGTTCATACTTGGCAATCGCCGCACGGCGCTGCAGCCAGGCGAGATGGTCACAGCCATCCGCGTGCCGAAGCGTTCCGCGGTCGGCACCTCGGCCTTCGTCAAGCTCGGCGCCCGTCGCTACCTCGTCATCTCGATCGCCATGACTGCGGCGCGGCTCGTGGTCGAGAATGGCGTCGTCGCCGAAGCGGCGATCGCGGTCGGATCCTGCTCCGCGGTCGCCCGCCGCCTCGCAGGCGTCGAGGCGGTCCTGCGCGGGCGTCCGATCGGTGAGGCGCTTGCCGACGCGGTGCTGTCGGCGCCGTTCGATGAATTGTCGCCGATCGCCGATGTGCGCGGCAGCGCCGAGTATCGGGAGCAAGCGGCGCGCGAGATCGTCGTCCGCGCCGTGCGCTCTGCAATTGGCCTCGACCAAGGCAAGGTGGCCGCATGAGCATGGTC
>NZ_RZSA01000809.1:0-3081 GCF_003998075.1 Mesorhizobium sp. M2A.F.Ca.ET.037.01.1.1
ACGATCGTGTCGTCGAGCTCCAGCACGAAGATGCGCAACAGCCCGAGGTCGGCCAGCACCGAAGTAAGCGCGGCAAGAACCGGCGAGCCCTTATCGAACAGATCCGAGGCGCGACCATGGCGAGCGAGCCAGAGCCGCTTCAACGTCGCGACGCGCTCGAGCACCGGCTCTCGCGGCTCCGCCGAGTCCAGCAGCCGGAAACGCAATGCACCGCTTTCTTCCATGAACTTGCGGCCACGACGATAGTTCTGCCGGCCCTTCTTGGACAACGTCTCGAACCATTCCGCCCCACGCTGCCAGGAGCCAGCGACACGATAGCTGATTTCGGTGCGGTGATTGGGCCGAAGCGCCTTGCCATGAGCCGGTTCCAGCAGGGCATGAACACCGGCATCCGGCAGCAGACGGTTGAGATAGATCAGGTCGAAGCCACCCTGGTCAAAAACATACTGCCAGAGGCGGGAGATCGCCCGCGGGTCGCTGTCGGGTGCAACCAGCGCGTCGCCATAGTCACTGTGATCCTTCGCCGCCCATTCGAGTATGCGGATGCCGGAACGCCTGAAGGTCGCGAGCGCTATCACGCCATCGAGCCGGTCGCCGTTCCAGGCAAGCCCAATCCTGAGCGCGCGCCGCTCCTGCTGCGGGGTGGTGCGCCACCAGGCCGCGATCCAGTCCGGGTGCTGGAAGACAAGCCCGCCAGCCCACTGCCAGAGCGCCCTCCAGGCCGGTGCGATCTCGGCCAGGCGCGCCGCCGACGTCACGACTTCGAAGGTGTGTGTCCGCGGGATTGCGAGCACAACGGGACCGTTCATGGCCGTGTCCCCTCCGACGCTCGCGAGGTGCGTGACCGTGGCTTTCCAGGCCGGATGCGCCTGGCGATATGTCCCCACATCCGCTTCAGCGGCATGACGTAGAGGCCTGCGAGCGACTGATAGTCGCGCACATCGCGGTCGACCAGCCCGAACGTGAAGTCCTCGTCAGGCCTCGGCACACACAATGTTCCGAAGAGCCGGTCCCAGAACGAGAAGAGCAGCCCGAAGTTCTTGTCGTAGTGGCGCGGATCGACGCTGTGATGCAACTGATGCCAGTGGGGACACAGGATCAAATGGTTGAGCGGGCCGAACGAGATCTTGAAATGCGTGTGCCTGACGAAATCCATCATCAGGATGTTACGCATGACATAGACGTTGACGCCAAAAACGGTCAGTTCGACAAGGTTCAGCGAAATCAGCGACCAGATGCCGAAGCAGAACCCTACGATGATGCCATCCCAGGCTCGGTTCATCAACTCGTCGAGCGGATGGACCCGGTCCTTGGTGATCCCGACCATCACCTCGGCCGAGTGATGCACCTTGTGCAGTTCCCAGAGCAGCGGATAGCGATGCTGCGCGACGTGATAGAGATAATAGGAAATGTCGTAGGCGAGGAGCATGCTGACGGTGAAGATCAGAACCGTCACCGGCCCTGCCGGCCCCTCGGTCAGAGGCGGCTGGAAGTGGAGCAGTGTCGAAAACAGCCAGTTGGTCCCATACCCCACCGCTGTGACGAAGACGATTCCGGCGGGCAGCATCAGGAAAGGCATCAGGGCCTTCTTCGTGACCCAGAACAGAAGGTCGGCCTTCGCGGAGGGATGGGTGATGACCTCGTGCGGGATGACGAACTCGAAGAACTCCTTCCAGCTCTTCTCCTCGACCGTGCGCCAATAGGCTACAAGCGCGCTGACAAAGGCAGTCAGCAGCAAAAGCCCGGTCGCCAGCAGACTGGTGCCCGAAATCTTGTCGAGGATCTTGCCAACCAGATCGTCCAGCATTCCTACCGCCACGGTGAATCCCAAACACCAACACGCCTTTACTCGAAAAACGTCAACTAAACGCAATCGAACAGAGTTAAGAAACCCGAGCCTTACTCTGGGAGCTACAGGCCGCTCCTGGCAGAACATTGGAGTTCGTCGCCAACGATTTCGCGACATGGCGTCCGCGTCCAGGAGATTTACGCGCAACCCCGTGCCCGTGCTGCGTGCATTCGGCGCCGCGCGGTCGACCCGGCAAGCCTTTGTTAACCCTAATAATGTGTAATCAGGCTTGTCGTTGGTCCCGTAACGAAAGCCTGGTCCCCGTGAAACCAACCGGTCAGTCAGCTGTCTTCGGCAGGCGCAAGGAACCGCACACGGTCATCATCGCCCGCGGCAACGAGATAAGGCATTTCACCATCCGCCCCTGGCTCGCCGCCTTCCTCGGCTCGGCCCTGGCGGCGATCGCCATCGGCTATCTGCTTGCCACGTCCTATCTGGTGTTGCGCGACGACCTGATCGGCGCCACGACGGCCAGGCAGGCGCGCATGCAGCAGGCCTATGAGGACCGCATCTCGGCCCTTCGTGCCCAGGTCGACCGCATTACCAGCCGCCAGCTTCTCGACCAGCAGCTGATGGAAACCAAGGTCAGCGAACTCTTGGCCAGGCAGACCCAGCTCAGCGAGCGCCACGGGCGGCTCGGCCCGATCCTCGAGCGCGCCGAGAACGAGGTCGGCGACGCGCCCGCGGCAGGCGCCGCGGCGGCCAAACGCGATGAACCCGCAGAGGTCACCGGCAGCCTCTCTCAGGCGCCGACCTATTCCGTCGCATCCTTGAGCGCCGGTGACACCAGGCCCTTCTCGCTCTGGTCGACAAGATCCGATCCGCTCGATGCTGAAACGGCCGCCGATCGCGCCGACAAGCTGTTCGTCTCGATCAACGCTTCGCTGAAGGCCATCGAGAGCCAGCAGCTCTCGCGCATCACCACGCTTGCCGACAGCGCCTACAAGAATGCCGATGCCATAACCCAGGCGCTGGAAGCCGCGGGCCTGCCGGTCGACAGCGAGCTCAACAAGAGCGATGTCGGCGGCCCACTGGTGCCGCTCGATCCCTCGCTGGTTTTCGACAGCAGGGTCAAGGAACTGGACGAGGCGCTCGACGCGCTTGACGGAGTCAAGAAGGAGGCGCGCAAGCTGCCGCTCGCCAACCCCGCCCCTGGCCATCCAGTGACCAGCCCGTTTGGCGTACGCACGGACCCGATCCTGGGCAGCGCCGCCCTGCACACGGGCATGGAT
>NZ_RZSA01000080.1:0-11730 GCF_003998075.1 Mesorhizobium sp. M2A.F.Ca.ET.037.01.1.1
TTCTGTGCCAGTGCCCTTCGCTCCCCAGGGTCTTCGGATCTACGTCTTTAAATTTTTTAAAACGGCCTTATGCCACCGGACTTGGAGCAAATCAAAGTTTTTTCGCCAGCGCCTCGGCCTCGGTGTCGAGCGAGGCCGAGTTGCGCACGCGCCGCCGATGCTCGCGGTGGATGATGTAGAGGCCGCTGGCAACGATGATGGCAGCCCCCAACAAGGTCCAGCGGTCCGGGAACTGGTGGAAGATCAGCCAGCCTGCGATGATCATCCACACCATCTGCGAATAAGGGAAAGGCGCCAGCTGCGTGGTGGTCGCCAGGCGATAGGCCCGGACCAGCAGATAATGGCCGCCGGCGCCGAAGACGCCCAGCATCAGGACGACGAACCATTGAAAGCCGCCGTGCGGCAGCGTGGGCGCGAAGGCAAGCATCGGGGCCAGCAGCACCGACGGCGCCAGCGCCGAGAACAATATCAGGCTCTCGGATGTTTCGGTCGAGGACATGCGCCGCGTCATGATGACATAGAAGCTGTTCGACAGCATCGAGCCCAGCGCGAAGAGATGGCCAATGCCGAACACGCCGACGCCGGGCCGGGTGATGATCAGGACACCGACAAAGCCGGTGAGGATCGCCAGCCAGCGCCGCCAGCCTGCCCATTCGCCGAGCAGCGGGCCGGCAAGGGCGGTGATGACCATCGGGCCAAAGAAATAGATCGACGTCGTCTCGGCCAGCTGCAGCGTCTTCAGCGCCAGGATGTTGAACATGGTCGAGCCGAAAAGCAGGCAGCCGCGCAAGATATGCGCCGGCAGGTTGTTGGCGCGAAAACGTGCCGGCTCGCGCCAGCCGCGCAGGAAGACGCCGACGAGCAAGACATGGACGGTGAAGCGGGCCCAGGCGACGATCAGCGCCGATACGCCGGCCAGCACCAGATATTTGCTGGAGGTGTCGAGAAAGGTGAAGCAGACATAGACGCAAAGCATCAAAAGCATCGCCGCGGGCGGCGTTGCGCTGTCGTCGTTGTTTTTGGGAATGCTCAAGGTCGGGCCGAAGGGAGGATAGACGTCCCCTTCTGCGGCAATCGCCGCTGGCCGGCAAGCTAAAAGCGACTGGCCCAACAAGCGCTTTGGACAGGCTTAGAGCGCATCGCCGTCGGCGATTGGCTTGAACGGTTCTCGCGGTTCGTCATCCACGGGCGGAGCAAGGAGCGAAGCGACGCGCGCAGACCCGAGGATCCATGCCGTTACATCGACGCTCCAGCAACGGTGCAAAATTCTGCTCCGTTGCGAACCTCGGCGAAGGTCACGGCATGGATCCTTGGGTCTTCGCTCCGCTTCGCGTCGCTACGCCCAAGGACGACGAAGTTGGCGAGGTCGCTGCTAATCCCGAACGTTCAAGACGGTATAAAAATCAGCCATGCATGCGGGCGCCCTTGGTGATCTTGTCGACCAGCTTCTTCTCGCCGCGCAGGGCGATGCCGACGACCTGGGCATCGTCCGGCGCGAATTCGGCGAAGACGGCGCGGTTGGCCACGTCGTGGCCGGTCGAAAACATCTCCTCGACATAGGCGGACGCCGTGACGCCGCGCTCCAATGAGCGGCGATAGATCGTGCCCAGCGTCGCCGCGTCGGCCGACAGGACGATGACCGGCTGGATCGACATCGGGTTATAAAGGTTGCCGGCGCGGTCGCGATAAGGCTCGCCGATGATCTCGGGAAACTGCGCGGCGATGCCGCTGGTCAGGAAGGCGGTGACGTTGAGTTTCTGCCAGACCGGCAGATCCTCTCTCAGGACAATTGCAATTTTCGTATCGAACACCAAGATTGAGACTCCGGGATGGCCCGTGACGGGCGGAACAGGGCGATGGCGCAGGCTCTAGGCGCGGAAGCGAAGCAAGGTCTTGAACGTTCGTGCGCGGAGGCGGCCAATGGCGATCGCATTGTTTCGGCGCCGGGTGGGCTGGGCCTCGAACGCATCGAGGCGCGTTTTCACGGCAACGCCTTCGAGCCGCACCGGCACGACACCTATGCCATCGGCGTGACATTGCACGGCGTGCAGCGCTTTCATTATCGTGGCGCGCTGCAACACAGCCTGCCCGGCCAGGCGATCGTGCTGCATCCGGACGAATTGCATGACGGCGGCGCCGGCACGGAAGACGGGCTGCGCTACCGGATCCTCTATCTGGAGCCCTCCCTGCTGCTCGACAGCCTCGATGGCGAGCCGCTGCCTTTCGTGCCTGACGCGGTGGTAAGCATCCAGCGCTGCGAGACACGCTGCTCTCGGCGCTGGCGCCGCTGGACGAAGAACTTGGCGACCTGTTCGTGGCGGATTTCGTCGCGCAACTGGCGCAGCATCTGAGGCGCTACGCCGGAAAGCCGGCAAAGTCGACGGGCAAGACCGCGTGGCGCGCGGCGACACTTGCGCGCGACTATCTTGCGGAGAATGCCGAACGGCCGGTGCGCTCCGATGAGCTCGAGGCCGTTACCGGCCTCGACCGCTATCAGTTATCACGGCATTTTCGCGCTACTTATTCGACCAGCCCGCACCGCTTCCTGTTGATGCGCCGGCTGCAAAGAGCGCGGCGCATGATCGCCGAGGGAGAACCGCTGGCGGAGATCGCCGCCGGAGCCGGCTTCAGTGACCAGAGCCATTTCAACAGGCATTTCAAGAAGGCGTTCGGCTTGACGCCGGGGCGTTGGGCGGCGCTGGTGAGGCGCGACGCGTAGCGTCGTCGCTTAAGGGGGAGGCGTCCGGTGATGGCCTTCAGGCGCGACGCGCAGCGTCGTCGCCCTTTTCACTAAGCCGCCGATGCCTGGGCCCGCGTGGTTGCGCGCCGATGCTGCGCATCGCGCGTCTGTCACCAACGCCGTGCAGTTGAGCGATGACGCTGCGCGTCACGCTTCATCCATCTCCGCGTCGTCGTCCATCAGGACCAGGTCTTCGTTCGACAAATTCGCCTCGATACGGGCGAGCAGCTTGAACAGCGCCTTCTGGTCCTTCTTGTCGAGCCCCTTCAGCGCCTGCTTCTCGGTCTTCTTGACCGATTTCTCGATGGCGCGGATGGTTTCGCGGCCGGACTCGGTGAGGAAGATATGCGCCTGCCGGGCATCGGCGTTGGAGGCGCGCTTTTCCAGGAAACCCTGGGCCTGCAGCCGGTTGATGGTCTTGGTGATGGTCGGCGGACGCACACCGAGCCGGCCGGCGAGGTTGCCGGGGGTCTGGCCATCCTCGCGATCGAGCGCCAGCATGATCTGGTCCTGGCCGGCGTAGAAACCATGCGCCAGAAGCCGCGCCGCGAGCGCCGTTCGGGCCAGCCTCGCCGCCGAATGCAGCCGGCTCATTGTCGCAGTCTTGTCCGCCTTGGCCATGGCCATTCCCTCTTCGGCCGAACCGGCGCGGCCAGCATAGAGGCTGTCCGGCGGTTGGCAAATGACGATCCCTAAGAAACCGGCTTGCGGAACGCTTTGCCGGCAAGCATTGCGGTGCCCGCGCAGGTGATGCCAGATGTTTATTTCAGTTAGATGACAAACGACTTTTGAGGAGCGGAGATTCACAGCGGCAACGGGGAACGGCCGTTGGGAGCGCACGCGGTTCCCCGTTTGGTCGGCCTCGACCGCCCCCAAACTCCCTCCTCGCCGCCATCCCCGTCGGGGGGTCCGCCTGGCCCATCGGTTTGACACGTGCAAAAGCGCGACGCCCATCCTATATGAGGCCGACAATCCAGATTTTTCGAGACCAAGATTTCGAGGCAAGCCATGAGCGATGCACAGACGCAAATCCCCGTAACCGTTCTCACCGGCTATCTCGGCGCGGGCAAGACGACGCTGCTCAACCGCATCCTGTCGGAGAACCACGGCAAGCGCTACGCCGTCATTGTCAACGAGTTCGGCGAGATCGGCATCGACAACGACCTGATCGTGGAATCCGACGAGGAAATCTACGAGATGAACAATGGCTGCGTGTGCTGCACGGTGCGCGGCGACCTGATCCGGGTCGTCGAGGGCCTGATGCGCCGGCCCGGCCGCTTCGACGCCATCGTCGTCGAGACCACCGGCCTCGCCGACCCGGTGCCGGTGGCGCAGACCTTCTTCATGGATGACGACGTGCGCACCAAGACCAAGCTCGACGCGGTGGTGGCGCTGGTCGACGCCAAGCACCTGCCGCTGCGCTTGAAGGATTCCAAGGAGGCCGAGGACCAGATCGCCTTCGCCGACGTGGTGGTGCTGAACAAGACCGATCTCGTCACGCCGGAAGAACTGGAAAAGGTCGAGGCGACGATCCGCGCCATCAACCCGGCGGCAAAGATCCATCGTACGCAGAGGTCCGGCGTGGCGCTCGACGAAGTGCTCGACCGCGGCGCCTTCGACCTGTCGCGCGCGCTGGAGAACGATCCGCACTTCCTCGAGGCGCATGACCACGATCACGACCATGAATGCGGCCCGCACTGCGACGACGACCACCATCATCATGACGGCCACGATCACCATCACCACCATGCTTCCGACATCCATGACGTGACGGTGAAGTCGGTGTCGCTGCGCGGCGGCGAGATGGACCCCAAGAAGTTCTTCCCCTGGATCGAGAAGGTGACCCAGATGGAAGGGCCGAACATCCTGCGGCTGAAGGGCATCATCGCGCTCAAGGGCGACGAGGACCGCTACGTGCTGCAGGGCGTGCACATGATCCTCGAGGGCGACCACCAGCGCGCCTGGAAGGACGGCGAGAAGCATGAGAGCCGGCTCGTGTTCATCGGCCGCGATCTCGACGCCGAGCGGCTCAGGAAGAGTTTTGAAGCCTGCCAGGCGGCTTGATTTCCTGACCTTCAGGCGCTAGCGCTGCCCGTTCTTCGCTTCTCCCCTTGTGGGAGAAGGTGGCCCCGCGAAGCGAGGTCGGATGAGGGGTGCTCCAGCTTGGCAATGCCGGCGATCCGTCCAACACGCCCTTATCCGTCTTGGCGCTGCGCGCCAATCCACCTTCTCCCACAAGGGGAGAAGGCAAGGTCGCACCTAGCCGCACCGGCTTCGTGCACAGAAGCCCGAATGGACAATCCCTAATGCCCACAGTCGCCCCGCTTGATCTCGAAGGCCATTGCGTCGCCGCCGTCTTCCTCAACGACGTGCCGCATTTCGCGCTAGCGGACGGCGCGATCCATCGCCTGGACAATGGGCAGAAGACGGTGCAGGCCAATGACGGTCTGCTTGCCGCCTTTCATGATGCGGCCAACGACCGGCTGATCACCGGCGGTGAGGACGGCAAGGTATTTGCCGTGAAGGCCGGCGGCGAGGTGAGCGAACTCGCAAGCGCTGGAAAAAAATGGATCACCAGCGTCGCCGCAGGTCCGCAGGGCGCGATCGCCTATGCTTCCGGCAAGACCGCCTTTGTGCGTTTCGCCGACGGCAAGATCAAGGAATTCACCCACCCGCGCTCGGTGGAAGGACTAGCCTTCTCGCCCAAGGGCATGCGTTTTGCCGTCGCCCGTTACAATGGCGCGACGCTGCATTTTCCAGCGGCTGAGGGCAAGCCGGTGGAGCTCGAATGGGCCGGCGCCCATACCGGCATCACCTTTTCACCGGACGGCGCTTTCCTCATCACCACCATGCAGGAAAACGCGCTGCATGGCTGGAAGCTCGCCGACGGCAAGCACATGCGCATGTCAGGCTATCCCGGCAAGGTGAAGAGCCTGTCGTGGAGCGTCAAGGGCAAATGGCTGGCGAGCTCCGGCGCGCCGGCGGCGATCGTCTGGCCGTTTCAAGCCAAGGACGGGCCAATGGGCAAGGCGCCGCTGGAACTCGGCACGCGCGGCAACACGATGGTGACCTGCGTCGCCTGCCATCCGAGCCAGGACGTCGTGGCCATCGGCTATGAAGACGGCATGGTGATCGCGGCGCGCTTCGCCGACGCCAAGGAGGTGCTGCTGCGCCGCCCCGGCAAGGGCGCCATCACGTCGATGACGTGGGACAAGGAAGAGCGCCGCATCGTCTTCGGAAGTGCTGCCGGCGACTGCGGCGTTATCGATATCACCGCCTGACTATTCCGCGCCGCAGGACACATCGCCCTTGAACTCGACGGGGTCGCTGCTCACGCCGGCCGTGCCGTCATAGACCGCGAGCGTGTAGCGCCCGTCATAAGTGCTTTCGTCGCTGGCCTTGGTCAGGATCGTCAGCTCCACCGAGCGGTAGGTGTCCTTGGCTTCGTGCTCGCGATAAACGAGCAGCCGCAACTCCTCGCCGTCGAGCCAGTATTGCGTAAGGTTCTGGTCCTCGAACACCGTCTTGCGCAGGCTGTCGGTGGCGGGACGGGCCTTGATCTCCAAGTCACCGCGGAAATTGAAGGTCGGCCCGCCCAGGCCACGGGTCACGCCGGCGTCGAGCTGGAAGGCGACCTTGGCGTCATCGACCGAGCACCAGAGGGCGCCGGAGGCGAAACCGCCATTCACTGACGCAAGAAGCACTGCCCCGCAAAGAACTGTCCGCATTTTCCCCTCCTCCATGCCTGCCCGCAATGAGGCCCTGACGGAGGTGCCGGGTCAAGAGCGCTGAGCCAACGCCCGCCGCCGGCGCGGCCAATTGCGGTTTTGCTAGCCGGTTGGCAGAGTGCCGCGCGAAACACAGGGGTTTTCATGCAGGCATCGGACAGTTCCAGGAATTCCATCGGCGGCATCGACATCGCGCGCATCGCCGAATTGCGCGAAGGGGAAGCGGCCGCCTTCCGCAAAGCGCGGCCGAAATCCGAGGCGAAGCTTGGCAATGGCATCGCCGGCTTCCTGGGCGGCGTGCCGATGCATTGGATGATCGACTGGCCGACACCATTCCCGATACTGGTCGACGGCGCCAAGGGCGCCACCATTACCGATATCGACGGCAACAGGCTCGACGATTTCTGCCTCGGCGACACCGGCTCGATGCTCGGCCATTCGCCGCCGGCGGTCGCGCGCGCGATCCGCCGGCAGGCGGCGCGTGGCCTGACATACATGCTGCCCAGCGAGGATGCGCTGGCGATCGGCCCGCTCCTGCAGCAGCGCTTTGGCCTCCCCTACTGGCAGATCGCCACCACCGCCACCGACGCCAACCGTTTCGCGCTGCGCGTCGCCCGCGCGGTCACCGGGCGCGAGAAGATCCTGGTCTTCAACGGTTGCTATCATGGCTCGGTCGATGAGACGATGGTGCGGCTGATCGACGGCAAGCCGGCGAACCGGCCTGGTTTGGCCGGCGAATTCCGCGATCTCACGCGGGCGACCAAGATCGTCGAGTTCAACGATGTTGCCGCATTGGAAGCAGCGCTCGCGGACCGCGACGTAGCCTGCGTCATCACCGAGCCGGTGCTGACCAATTCCTGCATGGTGCTGCCGGATGCCGGCTTCCATGACGCGCTGCGGCGGCTGACCCGCGCGGCCGGCACGCTGCTCCTGATCGACGAAACCCACACCATCTCCACCGGCCCGGGCGGCTATACGCGCAAGTACGGGCTGGAGCCAGACCTGTTCGTGCTCGGCAAGCCGGTGGCCGGCGGCGTGCCGGCGAGCATCTGGGGGATGAGCGAGGAGGTCGCCACGCGTTACGCCGCCTATAACCGGACCAAGGAGCCCGGCTATTCCGGCATGGGCACGACGTTGTCGGCCAACCCGCTGCAGTTCGCGGCAATGCACGCGACGCTAGAGGAGGTGATGACGGAGCAAGCCTACGCGCATATGGACCGGCTGGCGCGCCGGCTCGATGCGGGGCTGACCGCCGTCATCCAGCGAAACAAGCTGCCCTGGCATGTCGCGCGGGTCGGCGCGCGCGTCGAATTCATCTGCGCGCCCGGACCGCTGCATAATGGCGCCGAGGCCGAGAAGGCGCATGCGCCGGAGCTCGAAGCCGCCATCCATGTCGCGCTGGTCAATCGCGGCGTGCTGATCGCGCCGTTCCACAACATGATGCTGATCTCGCCGGTGACGTCTTCAGCGCAAGTGAGCCGGCTGATCGCCGCCTTCGCCGCGGTTGCGGCCAGGCTTACGGCGTGAGAAAAGCGGCCATGGACAATCCGAACGCCGTAACAACATCGCCTTCCGGGTCGACGCCCGCCGAGGCGAAGGCCTTTCTCGACGCGCATCCGGAGATCGAGGCGTTCGACATCGTGCTGACCGACGCCAACGGTATCGGCCGCGGCAAGATCGTGCGCCGCCATGAGCTGATGGGGATTTTCGAGAACGGAAGGCACCTGCCTATCTCGATCCTCGGCCTCGACATCACCGGCGAGGACGTGCACGAGACCGGACTGGTGTGGGATACAGGCGACGGCGACCTCAGGGCGTGGCCGATCCCGGGCACGCTGGTGCCGCTCTACGGCACCAATCCGGCGCGCGGCCAGGTGCTGATGTCGATGTACCATCTCGACGGCCAACCGATGACCTCCGACCCACGGCTGGTGCTGGCAAGGCAGGTGGAATTGCTGGCGGCGCGCGGCCTGCATCCTGCTGGCGCTTTCGAGCTGGAGTTCTTCCTGCTGTCCAACGAGCGCGACGCGGATGGCAAGGTGCAGCCTGCCCGCGCGGTGCTCGACGGCCGTCGTTCGGCGAAGACCGAGGTCTATTCCGTCGACCATCTGCATGGCATGGAGCCGCTGTTCTCCGACATCTACGCGGGGGCCAAGGCGCAGGGCATTCCGGCCGAAACGGTCATTTCCGAATACGCGCCCGGCCAGTACGAGCTGACGCTCAACTACCGCAAGGACGTGATGCGCGCGGCTGACGACCTCGTCATGCTGAAGCGGCTGGTCAGGGCGCAGGCGCGGCGGCACGGCGTCACCGCCTGCTTCATGGCCAAGCCCATCGAGTCCTATGCCGGCTCCGGCATGCATTTCCACGTCTCGCTGCAGGACGATGCCGGCCGTAACGTCTTCACCGAGGCCACCGGCGAGAAATGGTCACCGAAGCTGCTCAACGCGCTTGGCGGCCTGATCCACACCATGGCGGAATCGATGCTGGTGTTCGCGCCGCACGCCAATTCATGGCGGCGCTTCGTTTCGCAATCCTACGCGCCCGTGGCGCCGACATGGGGCGTCAACAACCGCTCGGTGGCGCTGCGCGTGCCGGCGGGCGACGCCAGGAACCGCCGCATCGAGCACAGGCCGTCGGGCGTCGACGCCAACCCCTATCTGGTAGCGGCGACGGTGCTGGCCGGCATCGTCAAAGGGCTCGACGAAGGGCTGGATCCGGGGCCAGAGACCACCGGGAACGGTTACGAGCAGCCGAGCGAAAGATCGACCATGCCGGCCGACTGGCGCGCCGCGATCGAGGCGGCCAGGGGATCCGATTTCCTGAAATCGGCGCTGGGTCCCGACCTGCACCGGACCTTCGTGGCGATCAAGCAGGCCGAATATCTGCGCGTCGCGCGCACGGTCAGCGAATTGGACTACCACCTCTATCTGCACGAGGTGTAAGGCGGACGACACGCGCGTGGCGATCACGTTTTGCCGCGGACAATCAAAAGTTATAGCCAATTGCATTTCTGGAACATATCATGAACAAATGGCTGTGCTTTCCGTCCGCGAGAAACTGGCGATCCTGTCCGACGCCGCCAAATACGACGCTTCCTGCGCATCGTCCGGCTCGGCGAAGCGCGACTCGCTGAGATCGGGCGGCATCGGCTCGACGGAGGGTTCCGGCATCTGCCATTCCTACGCGCCGGACGGGCGCTGCATCTCGCTCTTGAAAATCCTGCTCACCAATTTCTGCATCTATGACTGCAGCTATTGCATCAACCGCTCGTCCTCGAATGTGCGGCGCGCTCGCTTCAGCGTCGATGAGGTGGTGAAGCTCACCATGGATTTCTACCGCCGCAACTACATCGAGGGGCTGTTCCTGTCCTCTGGCGTCATTCGCTCGCCGGACGAGACGATGGGCGAGATGGTCGAGGTGGCACGCAGGCTCAGGATCGAGGAAAAGTTCGGCGGCTACATACACCTCAAGACCATCCCCGAAGCGTCTGCCGAACTGATCGAGAAGGCAGGGCTTTATGCCGACCGTTTGTCGATCAATGTCGAGCTGCCGACGGACGAAGGCGTCAAGAAACTGGCGCCGGAAAAGAAACCGGAAACGATCCGGCTTTCGATGGCCAAGCTGCGCCGCAAGATCGAGGAGAAGGCCGAGCCCACTTTGCAGAGCCGCAGGCGCGAGCGCTTCGCCCCGGGTGGCCAGTCGACGCAGATGATCGTCGGCGCCGACACGACCTCCGACGACGGCATATTGCGCGCGAGCGCCCGGCTCTATGGCAGCTATCACCTGCGCCGCGTCTACTACTCCGCGTTCAGCCCGATACCCGATTCAACATCTTCGCTGCCCTTGCAGAAACCGCCGCTGATGCGCGAGCACCGGCTCTATCAGGCCGACTGGCTGATGCGCTTCTACGGCTTCTCGCAGCCGGAAATCCTGGCCGGCAGCAATGACGGGATGCTCGACCTTGCCATCGATCCCAAGCTCGCCTGGGCGCTGCGCAATCGGGGCCGATTCCCGGTCGACGTCAACCGCGCCGAGCGAGAGGCGCTGCTGCGCGTTCCCGGGCTCGGCACCAAGGTCATCGACAGGATCGTCGAGACGCGCCGTCACCGCCGGCTGCGGCTCGAGGATGTCGGCCGGCTCTGCCATTCGATCGCCAAGGTGCGGCCCTTCATCGTCGCGGAAGGCTGGTCGCCGGGCGCGCTGACCGACAAGGCCGGCTTGCGCCAGGCGATCACCCGCTCCTGCGAGCAGCTTTCCTTGTTCTGACCATGGCAAGAACACAGCTCAACCTCGCCGCTCATGTCGTCCGGCTCGGCAGCCAGACCGATTTTGCCGGCTGGCGCGACGCGGCGCGGCGGCTGGCGACGAACGATATTCCGCCGGAAGATGTCGCGTGGCAGGTCGAGCCGGATCGCGAAGATGGCGCCAGCGATTTGCCGGCTGCGCAAGCCGATGCGCGACTGGTCGTGCCGCGCGACTTCATCGAGCGAGCCGAGACGGTGATCTGCCATTGCGACCCCGAGCGCTTCGGCTTTCTCTACCGGCTGCTCTGGCGATTGCGCTCGGAGCCGAAGCTGCTTTCGATCGCCACCGATCCCGATATCCGGCGGCTGGAGGCGATGGAGAAGGCCGTGCACCGCGACATCCACAAGATGCGCGCCTTCGTGCGCTTCCGAAAAATCGGCGAAGGCCCGGACGAGCGTTATGTCGCATGGTTCGAGCCCGACCATTACATCGTCGAGCGCAATGCCGATTTCTTCGTGCGTCGTTTCACTGGCATGCGCTGGACGATCCTGACCCCGCATGCCTCGGCCGACTGGGACGGCGAGAGGCTGGCGATGGGGCCGGGTGCGGCCAAGCGCGACGCGCCGGCGGAAGACGATGCCGAGGCGTTGTGGCGGACCTATTTCGAAAACATCTTCAACCCGGCCCGCCTCAAGGTGAAGGCGATGCAGAAGGAGATGCCGAAGAAATATTGGCGGAACCTTCCCGAGGCCTCGCTCATTCCAGATTTGATAGCAGGAGCGGACAAAGCCGCGTCAGACATGATCGCCCGGATGCCAACCAGCCCAGCACCGCATCATGCCAAGGTGAAGGCCAAGCACTGGCCCACGCCCGAGCCGTCCGATGTGGCGGCGCCTGAGGCCGACGATATTCCGGAGCTGCGCGAGGAGGCGAAAGGCTGCCGCCGCTGCCCGTTGTGGCGCGATGCGACGCAGACCGTCTTCGGCGAAGGGCCAGAAAATGCCGACGTGATCT
>NZ_RZSA01000810.1:0-3080 GCF_003998075.1 Mesorhizobium sp. M2A.F.Ca.ET.037.01.1.1
ACTGCAGGTAGAGCCAGCGCAGCACGAACACCAGTGCGACGGCGCCGACGATCAGCCGCACCATCTCCTCGGTCACCAAGGCGGCGGTCAGCCAGCCGAGGCCGATGCCGATGACGGCGCCGGGCATCATGTCGACCAGCATCTTGCGGTCATAGACGCCCCACCACGTCCACACCGAAACGATATCCATCAGGCACAGGATCGGCAGCAGGATGGCCGCTGCCTGGACCGGCGGGATGGTCAGCGCCATCAACGGCACGCCGACGAAGCCGACGGCGCCGCCGAAGCCGCCTTTCGACAGGCCGACAAGGATCACCGCCGGGATGGCGGCGGCATAGAACCACGGATCGCTGAGCAAGCCTGACATCGGCAAGAGAAGGTTGGAGGAGGCGGGGAACCAAGCCATAGCGCGGAACGGCGCCGCCGGGATAGTCATTAATGCCGGCATCCGCTATTGCCGCCCAATCAGCACGACCATCTGCCCCGCCAGGGTCCGCCGGTCGGTCGGCCCGCCATTTCGGAGAGTGGAAATGAACGCCATCAGCATTCGCCGTGCACGTGAAGCGGACGTTGCGGTCATCGTCGCGATGCTTGCCGACGATGCGCTGGGCCGGGCCCGTGAAGACGCCACCCTGCCGCTGGCGCAACCCTATCTGGACGCCTTCGCGGCGATAGACGGCGATCCGAACCAGTTGCTCGCGGTGATGACCGATGGCGACGAAATCATCGGCACGCTCCAGATCACCTTTCTCGCCGGCCTATCGCAGCGCGGCGCGTGGCGCGGCCAGATCGAGGCCGTGCGCATCGCGTCCACCCGGCGCGGCGAGGGGCTGGGACAGCGCCTGTTGGAATGGGCGATCGACAAATGCCGCGAGCGCGGCTGCCGGGTCATGCAGCTGACGACGAACAAGAGCCGGACGGATGCGCATCGCTTCTATGAGCGCCTTGGCTTCAAGGCCAGCCATATCGGCTACAAGCTTGAACTCTAGAACAATTCCAGGAGAGGTGTGAGCGGTTTTCCGTCCGGAATTGCGTAAAAACAACGAGATAGCGCGTTTCGCCGTTTCCGTGAAACGGTGAAACGCACTAGCGATTGGCCGCTGGCTGTCGGCAATTGCGGCCGCTGCCCTACATCTTGTCCGGTCCCGGGTCGCCACCGGCGGCGGTGATCGCGAGCCGATCCAGATAGTGCGTCCAGCCCTTCTCGTGGCTGTCGCAAATCTCTCGGTCGGCAAGGCCGCTATGGGTTAGCTTGACCCGCGTCCCGCCCGGCTCTTCGACCAGATCGATTTCGACAAGGCTCGAACCGGGTGGCGTCCGATCGTTGCCCTCCCAGCCGAAGCTGTAGGCAAGGCGGTGGACGGGTATGACCTCGGTGAATTGGCCGCGAGCCGTGGCTCTTCCTCCCAAATTCAGCAGATAGAGACCGCCGGGGTTGGGTTCCGCCGTTGCCTCCGTTCCCATCCAGCGCACAATCTTGTCCGGATCTGTCAGGAAGGCGAAGACTGTCGCCGGCGGCGCCGCGATCTGTACCTCGCGACGAACGATCAAGGGTTCAGCCATCGAAACCTCCCGGGTTTGCGCGCCAACACGGCTCGCCTGGCAGGTGGCGCCGGGCCAGCGCTTTCGATTCGAAGCCAAATCGCCCTGCCGTTCAACTAAAATCTCGTTGGATCGATTCGCGCTGGTGACAGCGACGGAACGCCGAAGCATGATCATATCGATGCGGCTTTCTTCAACTTTCGCCTGGCTGGTCGACAGCGCCGGCGGCGCCGTCCAGCCGGATGATTTTCTGGCCACGCTCGGCGCGCGGCTGGTTGACGACGGATTGCCGCTCGTCGGTGGAGCCCTGACGCTCGCCGCGCCGCATCCGATCATAACGCGCCGCGCCTGGCTGTGGCGGGCCGAGACAGGCGTCGTCATGGAGGCGCTGGGTTTTGGCGCCGGCATGATGCCTGGAACCGGAGAGGCAGATCTCGGACGCGAATGGCTGGCGGGACTGGGAACCGGTGTCGTGTACGATTACATGGTTGGCCCCGAGTGCGAGGATGCGCAATGGGGGAATCCAAAACTGAACTGGGCCGCGGTACGCCCTCTCGCGGAGCACGAATCGAAAACACTGGACCAGGTGGCGCGCTTCGCCGTGGCGCCGCTTGCCGCTCTCGCCGCTAGGTCGACCCTGTCGGCCCTGCTTGAGGCCTATCTTGGGCAACGCAGCGCAGCGCAGGTGTTGGCCGGCCGTTCGCGGCGCGAGGTTGGCGAGACAATCCGCGCGGTCCTGTTCTACAGCGATTTGCGCGACTTTACCGCCCTGTCGGAAGAGACGGACGCCGAGCAGGTCGTGGCGGCGCTCAACGCCAGCTTCGACCGCATAGCCGGCGCCGTTCACGCTTTTGGCGGCGAGGTGCTGAAATTCATCGGCGACGGCGTGCTGGCGATCTTTCCTGTCGGCGAGCGCTCGGTCTCGGAGGCTTGCGAGGCGGCGTTGCGCGCGGTCGCAGCGGCGCGGGCGGGGATGGCGCAGCTCAATCAGGTTCGTGCCGGACAAGGCATGCCCGAGCTGCAATTCGGCATGGCGCTGCACATCGGCGACATGGTGTGGGGCAATGTCGGCACAGCCGACCGTCTGGATTTCACCGCAATCGGCCCGGCCGTGAACCTCGTCAGCAGGCTCGAAGGCCTGTGTCGGCCGCTTGGACGGAGCGTCCTGATCTCCGGCGCTGTCGCCGCGGAAACCACGACGCCCTTGGTTCCGTTGGGCGAACACCAATTGCGTGGAATTGTCAGACCGTGCGCCGTCTTCAGCCTGCCGGACGGGTGATCCCTGGAGCGGTTCGGCGTTTCCGCGAACCGGCTCTGTAAACGACGGAGCGCGGCGATCCGGCGGCGCCCCCGCGCTCGACGATCCTGCTTCGCCCTCCTGTTCAAGCTGGCCGCTTTGCTCTATGCCGCAATGCAACCATCTTCGCCCGGCATAGGCGAAACCGGGATCGAAGGCCAATGAACGATTTAACCCCGCCCAACCGCTGCCGCATCGTGCTGATCGCGCCGCCGCTCGTACCGGCCGAGCATATCTGCGC
>NZ_RZSA01000811.1:0-3076 GCF_003998075.1 Mesorhizobium sp. M2A.F.Ca.ET.037.01.1.1
GACCGGGAAGGCGAAGAGGTAGCCGCCGGTCGGACCGACGAAATGCTGCACGCCGGCGGCGCCGCCCGCCAGAACCGGAAAGCCGGCCGCGCCTTCAACCAACCAGGCGGCGATGGTCAGCGCGCCGAAGCGCCAGCCGTAGAGCGCGCCGACCAGCGTGACGGCGAAGGTCTGCATGGTCACCGGAACCGGCACCATCGGCACCTCGATGTAGGAGGACAGCGCCAAGAACAGCGAGCCGATGATCACGGCGCCGATCTGCCAGGCGAGCGAACGGCTGTGCAGCTTGAGCGGGCTGAAGGACGGCTTGTCGATCGAAACGGTTGCGTTGGTCACGGTGTCTTCCCTGGTTGGTATGAAATTATAGATAATTTTGCGACTTCATCTATTATCGAATCCATATTTTGAAACGGATAGCAAGCCTGCAGGTTCGTCATCCACGGGCGGAGCGGGAGCGAAGCGGACGCGGAGACCCGAGGATCCATGCCGTGACGCATGGGCGTCGGGACGATGCAAAACGGCGCTATGTTCTGCACCGCCTCTATTTTTCGGCGAAGGTAACGGCATGGATTCCAGGGTCTGCGCGCGTCGCTTCGCTCCTTGCTCCGCCCTGGAATGACGAAGTTGAGAGGCCTCGGCTAATTGCCAATCGCCCGTCACTACCCCACGATGGCGAAGGCGTCGCGGGTGCGGCCGGAGGCGGTCTTGACCGGCTTCTGGCCGATCCATTGCACGTGGCGGCCGAGCGTGGCGGCGGCCGATTCGGTGTTGCCTTGCCGCAGCGCGCTGAGAATCGCCCGGTGGTCCTGGTCGGTGCGGGTTTCCCACTCCGAGCGCCAGGCGGCGAACAGGAAGCGCGCGCTCGCCGCGTGCAGGTCGTCGATGGTGGAGAGCAGGCGCGGCATGTTGCAGGGCGCCAGGATAAGCCGGTGGAAGGTGCGGTTGGCCTCTTCCCAGGAGCGGACGTCGCGGGATTTGTCGCCAGCCTTGGTCGCTTCCTCGGCCTGGTCGAGGATCGACGCCGTCAGATGCGGCGCGGCATGTCGCAGCGCCAGCACTTCCAGCGCCGCGCGCATCTCGGCCACCTCCCTTACCTCACCGAGATCGAAGGAGGCGACGCGCACGCCGCGCCTGGGCTCGCTGATCGCCAGGCCTTGCGCCTCCAGGCGGCGAAAGGCCTCGCGCACCGGGACGTGGCTGGTTTTGAATTCCTCGGCGACATGGTCCTGGCGCAGCCGCGAGCCGGGCTCGATCGCGCCCGAAATGATGCGGTCCGCCAGTTCCTTGCTGATGCGGACGGCGATCGTGTCTTCTGTGCTGGCCATATTTATAGATAATTTGCCGGGCCGCTCTTTGTCGAGACGGCCAAAGCGGGATTCACAGGCGCCCTGCCCGGCGAATGCCAGCCAAGTCCCAGGAAGACAGACAGGCTCAGTTGACGCGGCTGATGCAGAAATCGATGACGTCGAGCAGCGCCGACTTCTGCGGCGTCGCTTCCAGCGGCGCCAGCGCGTCGCGGGCGATCTCGCCGAAATGGCGGGCGCGGCTGATCGTGTCGGCGATGGCGCCGTGGCGGGCCATCAGGCCGATCGCCTTTTCGAGCCCGGCATCGTCGGTGACGTTTTCCTCGATGGCGCGCTTCCAGAAGCTGCGCTCGGCCTTGGTGCCGCGCCGGTAGGCGAGGATCACCGGCAGCGTCACCTTGCCCTCGCGGAAATCGTCGCCGACATTCTTGCCGAGATCCGTGCTCGACCCGCCATAATCCAGCGCGTCGTCGATGAGCTGGAAGGCAAGGCCGAGATTCATGCCGTAGGAGCGCAATGCGGCGCGGTCGGTGCGCGAGGCCTGGGCGATCACCGGCCCGACTTCGGCGGCGGCCGAGAACAGCGCCGCGGTCTTGGCCTTGATGACGGCGAAATGCTCGTCCTCGGTGGTGTCGAGGTTCTTGGCGGCGGCAAGCTGCATCACCTCGCCCTCGGCGATGATGGAGGCGGCGGTCGACAGGATGTCCAACGCTTCCAGCGAGCCGACCTCGACCATCATGCGGAAGGCCTGGCCGAGCAGGAAATCGCCGACCAGAACGCTCGCCTGGTTGCCCCAGATCATGCGCGCCGTCTTCTTGCCGCGGCGCAAGGCGCTCTCGTCGACCACGTCGTCATGCAGAAGCGTCGCCGTGTGCATGAATTCGACCGCGGTGGCGAGCTTGACATGGCCTTCGCCCGAATAGCCGAACATCTGCGCGGCGGCGAGCGTCAGCATGGGCCTGAGCCGCTTGCCGCCGGAAGAGATCAGGTGGTTGGCGATCTCCGGGATCATCTCGACGTCGGAGCCGGCCTTGGACAGGATCAGTTCGTTGACGCGTCCCATGTCGGCGGCCGTCAGATCGATCAGATCATTGATGGAAGCGGGTTCCCGCTTTCCTTCGATGTTGAGAACGACACCCACCACGACAACTCCCGTCTACATTGACGCGCACGAGCAGCGCGCACCCACGGCACCCTTTGATCCCGCGCCGACTCTAGGGCGGCACAACCGGACACGGCAAGAGGCGAATTGGCGCGCTCTGCCGACGCTGTGTTTACCCGCACGTTTACATGAACGCCGCAACCTGCGATTTTCGTTCCATGATCGAGCTTGTCCGCACCAATGACGCCGTCGTGATCTCCTTTGTCGAATCGCTGATGCGCGACGCCGGCATCGCCTGTTTCGTCGCCGACCTGAATATGAGCGTGCTGGAAGGGTCCATCGGCCTTTTGCAGAAGCGTGTCATGGTCGACGCCGACAAGGCCGACGTGGCGCGCCGCATCCTCAAGGATGCCGGCATCGAAAACGAGATCCGCCAAAAATAATGGCAGCGACAACCGCCCCAGATACGCCGGCGCATACGGTCGATGCCTTCCATCGCGGACGCTTCTGGCTGGTGCAGCCTAGCCAGGGCGGTCATCGAGCCGGCATGGACGCCATGATGCTGGCGGCCGCCGTGCCGTCCCGCTTTTCCGGCCGGCTCGCCGATTTCGGCGCCGGGGCTGGTGCTGCCGCGCTTGCCGTGCTGTCGCGGTGTCCGTCGGCGCAGGCC
>NZ_RZSA01000812.1:0-3075 GCF_003998075.1 Mesorhizobium sp. M2A.F.Ca.ET.037.01.1.1
CATCGATACGATGGACCCGCAGCATCACGACATGACCTTGGCGATCGTGTCGCACCTGCCGCATATCATCGCCTACAACATCGTCGGCACGGCGGACGATCTGGAAGCGGTGACCAAGAGCGAGGTCATCAAATATTCCGCCTCCGGTTTCCGCGATTTCACCCGCCTTGCTGCCTCCGATCCGACGATGTGGCGGGACGTGTGCCTGCACAACAAGGACGCGATCCTGGAGATGCTGGCGCGGTTCTCGGAAGATCTGGCCTCGCTGCAGCGGGCGATCCGCTGGGGCGACGGCGAGAAGCTGTTCGATCTCTTCACCCGCACGCGCGCCATCCGCCGCTCGATCATCGAGGCCGGCCAGGATATCGATGTGCCGGATTTTGGCCGGCAGGCGGTCGAGCATCCCAAAGGGAACTGATATTCAGGTGAGGCCGGCCTGCGAATGCCGGCTTCCTGCGCTTCCGGTGCTCACGTATTAAAGTACGCTCCGCTCCGGTTCTCGGAAGCCACCATTCTCGACTCGGCCTGACCTGATCTCAGCTCCCTTTGCCTCTTCGGACTGGCGGCCAGTGCGCCGCCATCATGGCGAGCGTCTCGGCTCTGTCCGGCGCGCCCAGCCTGCCGCCGAAGCGCAGGCATTTGAGCGCGGCTGCGGCGCTGGCGAAGCGCAGGGCCTCTTCCATCGGCATGGCCTCGGCGAGGCCGACGGCAAAGGCGCCGTGGAAAACGTCGCCGGCGGCGAGCGTATCCACCGCCTTGACCTTCGGTGCCTCGACATGGCGTACGCGTCCGGTCGCCCGGTCGTGCCACCAGGTTCCAGCGGCGCCGCCGGTCACCGCGACAAAGGCATCGGTGCGCGAGGCGAGGTCGGCGCAAGCGCTTTCCGGGTCGAGCGCATGGCCGCAGACGATGCGCGCCGCAGGCTCGGACGCGACGATATGCGAGGCCGACGGCAGAAGCTGCTCCAGCACCTCGACGGGTGCTGTATCGGCATCCAGGATCGCCGGACGGCCGATCGATCGGGCAGCGCTCAGAGCGAGCGCCGCGGCGCCCGGCCAGCGGACATCGACCAGAACGGCGTCGAAGCCGGAGAGGTCGGCGAGCGGCAGCGTTTCAAGATCGGCCTGCGCCTTCTTGTCGTAGAAGGGGACGATGATGCGCTCGCCATACGCATCGACCACGATCGCGGCCAGCGCCGAACGCGCGCCGGGAACCCGGCGGATAAGGCTGCAGTCGATGCCTTCGGCCTTGATGTCGGCGATCAGCTGGTCGCCGACCGGATCGTCCCCCGCGCTTGCCCATAGCGAGACCTCGGCGCCGAGGCGATGCGCGGCGCAGGCGGCGCTCGTCGCCATGCCGGAAGCGATCTGGACGCCGTCGCTGGCGATGAACTTGCCCTGGTGCGCGGGCAGCGTCTCGACTCGGAGAATGGTGTCGAGGGTGAAGGCTCCGACGCTGAGCAGTCTGACCGGCTTCGCCATCGTCGTGTTACTCGAGCGGCTTGATCTTGCCGAGCGGAATGAAGCCGAGCGAAGCCTTACCCTTGACGATCTTCAGCGGCATCGACGGTTCCTTCCCGAGCATGGCCAGGGCGGCAAAACCCTGCTCGATTTCGCTTTTATGCTCGGGAACGGCCCCGGCGAGGATGGCCGCCACCGCTTTCGGGTCCTTGAGCTTGATCATCAGGTCCCCGTCGACCAGCCCTTCCGCATCGACGGAGACCGGTCCGGATACGGTGATGCGCGCGGTTCCCGACGACAGGTCGAGTTTGGTAATGTCGATCGACTGGCCGCGCAGGCTTTTCGGCGGGGCCGAGATCAACGCCACGCCGTTCTTCAGCGTCACGTCGCCGGTGCCGTCCAGCGCCGGCAGCACGCGTCCCTCGATAGCGTCCGCATTGATCTCCAGATCGCCGAAGCTGCCGACATAGTTGATGTCCTGGCCGGCCGGCTGCAATTGCCCGGCCGCCTTGCCGGCGCTAAACAGCTGCATCGGATCCGTGTCGTCCTGGGGGTCGGTCTGACCGTTCAGGCCCTCAGCCTGCAGCGAGACACTGCGCGGCAGCGGCCACCACACTTTGACCTTGGCCTGCAACTGGTCCCAGTCGATCCAGAGCGGCGGCATGCCGGGCGCGATCGTGCGCAGCGGCCCGCGCAGATCGGCGACCGGCGACAAGGGGCCGGTGATCGCGGCGACGGCGTTGAAGCTCCCGGTAGACGCAGCGACTTTCCGGGCGTCGTCCTCATAGGCGATGTTGTCGCAGGAGACCGTGAAGCTCATCGGAAAACCGCTGACGGTGAGGTTGGCGCAGCCGGCGGCGATCCCCTTGCTGCCCAGCCGCGCCACCGCCTGGTCGGCTTCGGTCTTGAGCCTTTCGGCGAGATAGAACCAGCCGCCGCTGTAGAAGGCGAATAGCACGGCGATGAACGCCGCGAGCCAAAGCAGCCGGCGGCGGGGTTTGGGCGATCGCTCGTCACTTGACGTCATGCTGCGGCTCTCGTTAACCCCGGCGTGCAGGCGTTTGCTTCACGCAAACAAGCGGGGGACAGAAGAAGCACTCTCCGGTGCGGTGTCGTTCACTCGAATGCGATCAGGCTTGGCGATATGGGCGATTTTTGGGTTTTTGGCTATGGCTCGCTGATCTGGCGGCCCGGATTCGCCCATGTCGAGACGCGCCGCGCCCGGCTTTACGGCTACCGCCGCTCGCTTTGCGTCTATTCCTTCGTGCATCGCGGCACGCGCGCACGGCCGGGTCTGGTGCTCGGCCTCGACCGGGGCGGCTCCTGCATCGGCCTCGCCTACCGCGTCCCCGGCAATCTGCGCGACGAGGTGCTTTCCTACCTGCGCGAGCGAGAGCTGGTGACCAGCGTCTATCTCGAACGCATGCTCGATGTCCGACTGGGCAGGGACGGGAAAGGAGAGGGCGTTTCGGTCGAGGCGGTCGCCTACATCGTCGACCGGCGGCATGAACAATATGCTGGCGCGCTCGATGCCGATCACGCGGCAAGGATCGTTCGCGGCGCCGTCGGCCAGTCGGGCCGGAATGAGGATTATGTGCTGAGCACGCTCGAGCAT
>NZ_RZSA01000813.1:0-3073 GCF_003998075.1 Mesorhizobium sp. M2A.F.Ca.ET.037.01.1.1
GTTGAAGGGTCTTGCCGGCCTGGAGCCTGCCGACGCCGATCCCTCGAAGGTCGCAGAGGCCATCGTCGATCTCGTGGCGATGCCGCATGGCCGCCGGCCGTTCCGCGTCCATATCGATCCGTCCGACGACGGCGCGGCCATCGTCAACGGTGTCGCCGACCGCGTCCGCGCCCAGCTTCTGGAGCGCATCGGCCTTGCTGACCTCCTTCATCCAAAGCCCTGAACCCAACCCGAAAGGAACCTGGAAATGCCCTTTGCCAACTTCAAGATGCCCGAGGCGGCCCTCACGAAGGCGCAGAAGGAGGACCTGATCCACAAGACCACGCAGATGTTCGTCGACTATTTCGGCGAAGGTGTGCGTCCCCACACCATGGTGCTGATCGAGGAGGTTCCCGATGGGGGCTATGGCCGCGCCGACGAGGTCTTCGTCATTCCCGACGCCTACCGGGCTAAGGATAGTGCCTGACTTGAACCGGGCGAGTCGCTTGCCGAGCGGCACGCCCGACCTTCCGTGTCGGAGCCGATACTCGCTTCGCTTGGATCAGCCCCGGTTCGGCAAGCTCCGCAGGAATTCGATCATCGCGGCGTTGACCTCGTCCGGGCGCTCCTGCTGGGTCCAATGCCCGCAGCCGGGCAGCATCAGCGTATCGCGGATTTGCGGGATGAAGTTCCTGAGATTGGCCAACAGTTGATCCATGCCGGGGAAGGCGACCACCAGGTCGCGATTGCCTGCCATGTAGAGCGCGGGAACCTTGATCCGCGCGCCCGCAAAGGGCGCCATCAGTTCCCAGTTCCGGTCGATGTTGCGGTACCAGTTGAGACCTCCGGCGAAGCCGGCGCGCTGGAACTCGCCGGCGTAGAAATCGATGTCGCTTTCGCTGAGCCAGTGCGGCAGGCTTGCAGGAACCTCGGCTGCTTGCAGGAGGCTTCCGCCGCGCGGGACCATGGCGATTCCGGCGCCGCCGTCCGAAGCGTCTCCCGACACCGCGTAAAGCATGGCGCGCACCGTGGCCCGCGGGTCTCGTTCCAGCTCCGCCTCGGCAATGCCGGGTTGCTGGAAATAGAGCTGGTAGAACTGGGACTCCGCCGTTCGCGGCATGAGGCTGGTCGGGCGCGCGTTGGCGCGCGGCCGGAACGGCACACTGAGGCCGATGACGGCATGGAAGCGGTCCGGTCGCAGCAGCGCCGCATGCCAGGCGACGACCGCGCCCCAGTCGTGGCCGACGATGACGGAGCTGGGAGCTTCAAGGGCGTCGAGAAGGCCCACCATGTCGCCGACCAGATGAAAGAGCGTGTATTGGTCGATCGCCTCCGGCCGATCGCTCTTGCCATAGCCCCGCATGTCGGGGGCGACGGCGTGAAAGCCCGCCGCCGCAAGCGCGCTCAACTGATGGCGCCAGGAATACCAGGATTCGGGAAAGCCGTGGCACAACAGCACCGGGGGCCCGTCTCCGTGCTCCGCGATGTTAAGGCGGATGCCGTTGGTCGCAACTATTCGCTGTGTAGGTTCGCTCACGGCCGCCTCTCGCGCGCGCGTTTCCACCTCTGATGAAGGGAAGGCCCAACGGCGCAACGGGTGTCCGAGCCGACGGAGTCCCAAATTTCGGAGACGCGCATCTTCCATTGACTGTCTCAGGGGCACTCGCGGCAGTCAATGTCCGACATGGTCACGGAGCGCCAAGGCGTCCACGCACTTGAATAGCTCTGGCGATGTGCGTCAGGATCACTGACCGAGGAGGGCGGGAATCAATGCTTAAACTGCAACGCTGGCTAGCGGACTATTGGGTCGTCGGCGCAGGGTTCATGGCAGCATCGCTTGTTGCGGTTGCGCCGGTGGTCCCGCTTCCGCTGCCGGTGTTCCTGATCTTCCTGCACAGCCCGGTCTACATGGTCCATCAGGTCGAGGAGCACACTGGCGACCGGTTCCGCAAATTCGCCAACGAGCATGTCTTCGGCGGCCGCGACGCCCTTACCGTCGCCTCGGTTCTCGTCATCAACCTCCCGTTTGTCTGGGGCATCAACCTGCTGGCCCTTTACGCGGCCTTGCTGTGGGGACCGGCTTGGGGCCTGGTTGCTCCCTATGTCATGATTGTCAATGCGCTCGCGCATCTCGTCACGTCGGCGCGATTGCGCAAATACAATCCCGGCCTCGTCACCAGCGCCCTTTTGTTTTTGCCGCTGAGCGTCGTTACGATCTGGACGATCGGCCGGACAGCAGGTCTTCTCCCGCACTTGATCGGCGCAGCTCTCGCGGTCCTGCTTCACCTGGCAATCATTGCGTTGGTGACCGCGCGGTACCGCACTCTCGTCGCCAGCTCGTAGCCCTCTTCGGCACGGTTGCGGCGGCGAGAAGACGTCGCTCGGGCCGAAGCCCGGTCGTTGCAGCCCGGAACGGGACACCGCGCAAGGCTGCTGCTGGTATCGGACCGCCCCCGCCACCAACGAAATCTTAATGTAAATCAAGCGTAATCCCGGCCATTAAAATTATGCGTATGTGTTGGGGTGGCGCATGCCGGAATATTCTTCCTTCCTCCGGTCGATCCGGATCCGCTACATTTCGGGGCTGCTTGTCTTCGCGCTGGCCTCGGCCGCCGTGATGTTCGCGCTCAACCGTGTGAATTCGTACCGCCACGAAGTCGATGCCCTCAGCGGCAATTTCGTCATCTTTGCTCGCGACCTGCGCAACGCCACCAATTTCGCCGAGACGACCGGCACCGCCTGGCGCAGCGAGACGCGCGATGCGCTGGCCGCTGCCGCGCGCGGCCACTCCGAGCGGCTGACCAGCGAGATCGGGATACTCAACGCGCAGTTGGCCGCGATCAGGCCGCGCCTGTCCAGGAACACCATCAACGCGTTGGACACCGCTTCGGTCAACGACGACCTGTTCTGGTCGGCACGCGACATGGTGCGTAACTTCAATTTGATGTCGACGGCGCAGAAGGTCGATGAATGGAGCTACCGCGAGATCCGCAACCAGAACGACCTGTTCGCCCAGCCGATGCTGGTCAAGGTGCGCACCGCGCTCGACGAGGAGCGTCGCCTCGCCGACGCTGCCAACGACCGGCTGCTGCTG
>NZ_RZSA01000814.1:0-3068 GCF_003998075.1 Mesorhizobium sp. M2A.F.Ca.ET.037.01.1.1
CTCGCATTGCGTGCAATAGACGTTGTTGGAGCGATAAAGGCCCATCAGCGCCTCGTTGCGCGAAGGCGCGATCTCGGTCTCCAGACGAAGCTCGAAACGCTGTGCCGCCGGCAGCTTCAGGATCGTCAGCCGGTCCGGCGTCGCCTCGTAGTCGCCGGCAGCGAGCGCCTGCCCGTCGATGGCTAGGCCAAGCAGCGTCAGCCCATCGCCGTCGAGCACCAGCGGCGCCGCCGGCGCGACGCCCTCGCGCCGTTCGATGGTGAGCAGCGCCGTAACATGGGTCGCGTCCGGCGACAGGCGGAAGTCGAGGCCGGTCCTCGGGATGAGATAGTCGCTGGGGCGATAGTCTTCGAGCTTGAAGACATGGCCGGTATCGGTGCGCATTCCTTGGGCTTTTCCTGTCGATTTCGGTCGGGAGCCAGCGTGGCCGGTCCAGGAATTTTGAGATGCGCGCTCTTTACACGAAACCGTCACGCGACAAAACCGCGGGATAGGGTGTGTTTCGCAATTCCGATTGCACACTTTTCCTGGAGTTGCTCTTAGGCTATTGGGCGGCTTCGTTTTCCGACATTCTGACGAGGCAAGATGACCGTCGATCATGCCGTCGGCCACAGCACGCTGCGCGGCATCACACTGAAAATCGTCTCGGTGACGGTTTTCGTCGGCATGCAGACCTGCATCAAGGCGGCCGGCGACGTGCCTGCCGGGCAGGTCGTCTTCTTCCGTTCCTTCTTCGCCATCTTCCCGATCATCGCCTTCCTGGCCTTCAAGGGCGAGCTCGCCACCGCCTTCACGACCAGGCGGCCGTTCAACCACATCGCGCGCGGCCTTGTCGGCGTCGGCGCCATGGGGCTCGGCTTCTTCGCGCTGACCAGATTGCCGTTGCCCGAGGCGATTACCCTCAACTACGCCCAGCCGCTGCTGGTCGTCGTGTTTTCCTCGATCTTCCTCGGCGAGACGATCCGCGTCTATCGCTGGAGCGCGGTCGTCGTCGGTCTTGCCGGCGTGCTGGTCATCTCCTGGCCCGAACTGACGCTGCTCAATTCCGATCAAGGCCTCGACGACAAGGAGGTGCTTGGCGTTATGGCCGCGCTGATCGCCGCCGCGATCTCGGCGGTCGCCATGCTCCTGGTGCGCAATCTCGTGCAGACGGAGAAGACGGCGACCATAGTGCTGTGGTTCTCGTCCACGGCTTCGGTGTTGTCGCTCTTCACCCTGCCTTTCGGCTGGCAGGTGCTGACGCCGCTTCAGGCGGCACTGCTTGTCTTCGCCGGCTTCTGTGGCGGGCTCGGCCAGATCCTGATGACGGCGGCCTACCGCCACGCCGAAGCCTCGGTCGTCGCGCCATTCGAATACACCTCGATGATCCTCGGCGTCGTCATCGGCTATTTCGTCTTCGGCGACGTGACCTCGCCCAACACGCTGGTCGGCGGCGTCATCGTGGTCGCCGCCGGCATCTTCATCATCTGGCGCGAGCGGCAGCTCGGCCTGGAGCGCACGCGCACCAGGACAGCCGCGCCGCCGCAGGGGTGATCGAAATCGCCGGCATCTAGACAAAGGTCACGGATGTTTCTCAGTCCATTAGGAATTTAAAATGAATGACAAAGAGCGACCTTACGTCCTTCACACCAACCGCGAACTGGAGATGATGCTTGCCCGAGCCAAACCGATGGCTGTGTTTGCTCACGAGAAAGTGGATGGCTTTGAGAAATCCGACGCACTGGCCAATCAGGACTTCGCGCCACACGTCGCCGCCGGGACGCTTTCGGAGCACTTGAGGACCAGAACGATCTCCCTGCCAAGCGGTACTGCGGTGGATATCGACTACTGGTTCTACACGCTCAAGGGCGAGGAATGGCGGGTCGAAGCATATTGGCTGCTTATCGATTTCCTCCACGACAGGGGTTGGTGCCCGCAATTCGAATGGCTGCAAGGAAAGCTGCTTGGGTACACCGATCAGGAGAATACCCATCATCTTTTGCGGACCTATCCGGCAGACCTGTGGGTTGCCGAGATTTGCAAGTCGCAGGATGCCGGATCGGCCGAAGCTTAGCTGCTCGTCGCATTGGCCCGCTCTTTCGCCAGCCGCACCAGCACCGCGCGTGTCTGCTCATCGGCCGGGAAAAAGGATTCGATCGCCAGTTCCGACAGGGTGACGTCCAGCGGCGTGCCGAACACGGTGATGGTGCTGATGAAGGAAAGCACCTGATCGCCATGCGCGAGCCTGAGCGGATGCACGATGCCGCTCGGCTCGACCGGAGCCGGCCGGCTGCTTTTCAAGCCGGACGGATAGGCGCGCAGCTCGCGCTCCAATTCGATCAGCACCGGATCGCCGGTCGCGTCGTTCTGGTGCTTCAGCCGCTCCAAGAGATGCGCGCGCCATTCCGCCAGATTGACGATGCGCGGCGCCACGCCACCGGGATGCAGGCTCAGCCTCAGCACATTGACCGGGGATTGGAGCAGCGACTGTTCGGAGATATCGGCGAGGAATGGGGCGATCGCTGCATTGGCGGAAACAAGATTCCAGTGCCGGTCCACCGCCAGCGCCGGAAAAGGCTCGTGGCCCTTGAGCACGGTCTCGACGGCGGCCACCGCCGGTGCCAGCGTGGCGTCGGTCAGTGGCTTTTCGCTGAAGCTCGGCGCGAAGCCTGCCGCAAGCAGCAGCTGGTTGCGCTGTCGCAGCGGGATCGACAGCTGCTCGGCCAGATGCAGCACCATCTCGCGCGACGGCTGCGCGCGGCCGCTTTCGACGAAGGAGAGATGCCGCTGCGAGATATCGGCCTCCATAGCGAGATCGAGCTGGCTCATGCGCCGGCGCGTGCGCCACTCGCGGATCAGGCTGCCGGCGGAGGGTTCGGGTGTGGTCATGAGGGGATGATTAGGGCGGCGGCTGAGCGTTTCAACTACCTGGGAGGTTATGGCTCCCCCTTCCCCCCCTTGTGCAGGGCTGTCCGGGGAAAGTTAGACATAGTCGAGGCTCATCTGATCGGGAGAGCAGCGGGGGTACCTTCGACTTGGATTGACGGGCGGCGGTTTGTCGATGGCGGCGATGTGGCGCCGCTCGAACA
>NZ_RZSA01000815.1:0-3062 GCF_003998075.1 Mesorhizobium sp. M2A.F.Ca.ET.037.01.1.1
GAATGGCACGCCTGGCTGGCCGCCGCCGATGCGCTCGATCTCGAGCGCGGCCGCCGCCACCGTCTGGGCGATGCGCGCATGGCGACGGAGGCCGCCGTGCATGGCCACGGTGTCGCGCTCGGCGACTCGGTGACTGCGCGCGCCTTGCTTGCCAGGGGCATGCTCGTCGCGCCCTTCACGCTCTCGGTGCCGGCGGTCGACGATTTCTACGTCGTCTGCCGCAACGAGATGCGATCGGCGCCGATCGTCCAGCTGTTCATCGACTGGCTGTTCGCGGAGAAGGAGCAGGACGAGGCCCGCGCCGATGCCCCCGTGGCCGGCCGCCTGCCGAGCCGCAGGAAACGTCCCGCGCTGAAGGTTATCGGCGCCAAAGCAATTCCAGGAAAAGTGTGAAGCGGTTTTCCGTCTGGAATTGCGTCAAAACAAAAAAACTGGAGCATTTCGCCGTTTCCGTGAAACGGTGGAAATGCGCCAGGGCCCTGTCCTGACGGCTGGACTTGCATAGCCGCTTTTTGTCGGGCCAGCTTGCAAAGCGGGGAGCGCGTTCGAAAATACAATGCTAAGAGGCAGTTGGCTGAGGCATTCCAGGAAAACCGCGCGACGGTCTTCCAAGCGGAGTTGCTCGAACAAGGACTTGAAGCTTGGCGCCCGCGTTTGAGTGCGTCGTGCTTCATGGGTGAGGAAGCATGGCAAAGACTGACATAGCGCGGCGCGTCTACAACCACACCTGGAAGCTGGACCCGATCGTCCGCAGCCTGCTGGACACCGATTTCTACAAGCTTCTGATGCTGCAGATGATCTGGGGCATGTATCCCAAGGTCGACGCCACCTTCACCTTGATCAACCGCACGACCTCGGTGCGCTTGGCCGACGAGATCGACGAAGGAGAATTGCGCGATCAGCTCGACCATGCCCGCACGCTTCGCTTTTCGAAAAAGGAGATGATCTGGCTGGGCGGCAACACTTTTTACGGCCGCAAACAGATCTTCGAGCCGGAATTCCTCGCATGGCTAGAGGATTTCCGCTTGCCCGCCTACGAGCTGTCCCGGCGCGACGGCCAGTACGTGCTCTCCTTCCCCGGCCCCTGGATGTACACCACGCTCTGGGAAATCCCGGCTTTGGCCATCATCAACGAGCTGCGTTCCCGCGCGGCGATGCGTTCCTTCGGCCCCTTCGCGCTCGATGTGCTCTATGCTCGCGCCAAGGCCAAGATGTGGGCCAAGACCGAGCGGCTGAAGGCGCTGCCTGGCATCCGCATTTCCGACTTCGGCACAAGACGCCGTCACTCTTTCCTTTGGCAGCGTTGGTGCGTCGAGGCGTTGAAGGAAGGCATCGGTGATGCCTTCACCGGCACCTCCAACGTGCTTCTGGCCATGGACAACGACCTCGAGGCTTTGGGTACCAACGCCCATGAACTGCCGATGGTGTTTGGGGCTCTTGCCAACTCCGAGGAGGAGTTGCGGCAGTCGCCCTACAAGGTGCTGCAGGACTGGCAGCGCTATTATGGCGGCAATCTCCTGATCGTGCTGCCCGACGCCTTCGGCACGGACTCCTTCCTGCGCGAGGCGCCGGACTGGGTCGCCGACTGGACCGGCTTCCGCCCTGACAGCGCGCCGCCGATCGAGGGCGGCGAGAAGATCATCGACTGGTGGCGCAAGAGGGGCAAGGACCCCAAGCAGAAGCTGCTGATCTTCTCCGACGGCCTTGAGGTCGAGACCATTGAGGAGACCTACAGGCACTTCCGCGGCAAGGTGCGCATGTCCTTCGGCTGGGGCACCAACCTCACCAATGATTTCGAAGGCTGCGCCCCGACGGAGACTGACAGCCTCGACGCGATCTCGCTGGTCTGCAAGGTGACGGAAGCCAATGGACGGCCGGCGGTGAAGCTGTCGGACAATCCCGCCAAGGCGACAGGGGATGAGAAGGAAATCAAGCGGTATCTGCGCATCTTTGGCGAGAAGGGCAGGGTGGAGCAGTTGGTGAAGGTGTAGAGGGCGGCTCCCTGTGGCATCGTCGAGCGGTCCTGCGAGGCTGGATAGGTCGAGTTCCTTCGCCCCCCTCTCTGTCCTGCCGGACATCTCCCCCTCAAGGGGGGAGATTAAGCTTGTGTCTCCGCTTTCGCCAACCTTCGACGTTGCGAAGGAAGAACCGGCGCTGAAACTGCTAATCTCCCCCCTTGAGGGGGAGATGTCCGGCAGGACAGAGAGGGGGGCCGTAGAACGCCGTCGCCGCAGGTTAGCCTTCTCTCTCGCTTTCCTCGCTGCTCTCCCCACCCCCGCATTCGCCCACGCCTCCGATCGCGGTCACGTCCTGCTTCTCCCGACCGGCTACTACATCGCCGGCGGCGCGCTGGCCGTGGCCGTCAGCTTCCTCGTCCTGGCGCTGCTGCCGCCCGCCGCCCTCGACCGCTTCTGGCGCCGGCGCTTGCCCATGCTCACCTTCGGCGATGCTCCGCGCACCCTCTTCAGCTTGATTTCCTTTGCCGGCTTCATACTTCTCGTCGCCGCCGGCTTTCTCGGCAGCCGCGATCCGCTCTCCAACCCGCTGCCGCTGCTGATCTGGACGCTGCTCTGGGCAGGCTTCACGCTGCTGCAGGGCTTGCTCGGCGATCTCTGGGTATGGCTCAACCCATGGTACGGGCCGTGGCGTGTCGCCTCTCGCGTCTTCGGCCTTCCTGCGGACGATGCAAACCGATCGCGCCTGCCCAACTGGCTCGGCTACTGGCCGGCCTTCGTGCTGTTCTTAGCCTTCGCCTGGTTCGAGCTGATCGATCCCGCCCCCGACGATCCGGCCCGCCTCGCCTTTGCTGCCGGCCTCTACTGGCTGGCGAGCTTCATCGCCATGCTCATCTTCGGCTACGGCTCCTGGAGCAAGCGCGGCGAATTCCTGAGCGTCTTCTTCTCGATGGTCGCCCGCTTCGCGCCATTCGAGCGTGACGAAGGCCGGCTGAAACTCTGCTGGCCGGGCGCCAAATTGCTCGCCGCGGAGCCACTGCCGCCAAGCGGCACGGCTTTCCTCCTGCTGGCGCTGTCGTCGGTGTCCTTCGACGGCCTGTCGAAAAC